>JAUUYB010000082.1 GCA_030590605.1 Candidatus Woesearchaeota archaeon | reverse complement strand
ATCTCAGGATTGAACAACAATTATGACATATACCTGAAGAAGAACTCAAATAGGAATATCATATCCTCCAGCATATTCAGACTTCCTATCACCAGCTCAATCTACTTCTTTCAGGAAAGCAGTAATTTCCCAAAATTCAATTCTATCTACAACAATCAATTCAATGCCACACAAGCAGTGAAAATCGATAATCCAGTCTTATCATCGACCTGGAACACGACAAAGACAGCCGGTGATAATATAGTCGGAGGGAGCTATATCGCCGGGAACTATTGGGCAAGACCTGATGGAACAGGATGGAGCGAAAACTGCACGAATGTGACAGCAGACACCTGCGCAGAAAAGTATACTTTCATCGTCAACCAGACTGACTGGCATCCCCTTATAACAAAATACCCTCCTCAGATCACACTGAATTCTCCGGGAGATGCATACTCTGGTGCTCCTTCCACTATAGATTTCACTTGGACCTCAACTGGGACCAGCGGACCATTCCTATGCAATCTCACAATAGGAACATCTGTCTATTCAGAAAATATCTCTGTCAACAACAGCATCCCGAAGCTTGTCTCCCATGCAATAGGAGAAGGGAGCTATGGTTGGTACGTGACATGCTGGGACAGCCTATACAGGAAGAACACTTCGACAGAAAGATCGCTCACCCTGACAGTCCAAGAAGACCCACCTTCAAGTCCAGGTGGAGGCGGATTCATCCCATATACTCCCCCGACCAACGAGACCAATACAACTGACACAACACCAACCAATGAAACCAATCAAACAACACCAACCAATGAAACAACATCGGATGGACATGAAACAGAAACACACCTGGAAGACACTCCACACCCAGACTCGAATGATCCAATTTTACTAAGTAAAAAAATTATCTTCCTGAATGAGGAATCTTCAATCCTACATGAAATAAAAGATGAAATGCTAGTCCTTAAACCTGCCGATGATGCTCCGATAATCACTGCAAAGATAGTGTCTACAGGTGAAGACCCTCAAGTCAATTTCAATGAAGTAGCTCAACTTCCTGAAGAAGTCCCCTCACTCAATGATTCTATCTACATATTCCAGATCACAACAAAGGATATCATACTTGAAGATGTAGAGTTCCAGTTCAAGATCCCCGAATCCCAATTACAAGGGATGAAAGCAGAATTCAAAAGATATTCAGATGGGTGGGTAACATTAGAATCAAAGCCGACAGTAGCTGAAGATGGGATGCAGCACTTCATAGTCTATTCCCCAGGATTCAGCTATTTTGGGGTAACACTTACACCAGCAGAAGAAGAAGCCCTCCAAGCAGCAAAGGTATTCATAGTGATATTTCTCATCATCGCAGGAGTACTTTCGTATTTCTACATAAACACCTGGGCAACAAAAGAAGATGAGAGTCATCAATACCTAAAGACATCGATGGGAAAGATAGATGTGACAGCTATCCATGGCACTAAGAAAAAGATAGATAAGAAAGTAATAGATACAGGATATGGAAAGGTGGATGTATCTGTACTTCGTGAGAACGAAGAGAAAGGAATGGCGTTCAAACCCAGGTGAAGCAAAATTAAATATTTCAGAACCAAAAAAGATACCATGAAAACGATAATGGTCCTCTTATTTATCGGAATCCTAGGATGTACATCAACAATTGATTCTGTCACTATATCTTCTGCACACCAGAAATGCACAGATATCTCAGATTGTGTCTCGATCATCACGCTATGCAACGGATGCGACTGCGGAACACCTATCAACAGGGAGTATGTATCAATATACTCTGAAGAGATGGAAGAAAACTGCAGGAATTCAAAGATACAATGCGATGCCATGTGCGAAAAGCAATCGATTGATTGTGTCGAAGGTAAATGCGTATTCGTTTGAATCTGGAGGGCTCTAAATCCCGCTTTTTCCTTGTTAGCCAATAAATTTCACAAAACTCAGATTAACTCAATATCTTTGAAGATATCAAGAAAGGATTCGATTATTATCTTCTGAAGAAATCTATTTTGGAGGGGAATAAAGCGGAGCCACGTGTCTCTCTGTCCACAGTTGGGCCTCATTAAGACCATACGACCGGTTTCCGACATGTGAAGGCGCTTCCAGAAGGTTTGCAGGGACGCCAGGTTCATACATTCCTTCAAAGAGGTAGTCCCTGTTCATCTGGTGAGCCGGTCCATGGAGAATAGGATCTGTCTCGACTTCTTTAGGCTTTTTCTGTACTTCACCAGCTAATTCCCTGATAATCTCGATATCTGTTGGCATGCAAGAAATAATCTTCACCACATATATAAATCTTGCTATATACACCACTCACCAGTAATTATTTATTAATAAACACTAAGATTTAAAAATGCCCAGCGTTTTCAGGGGAGTATGGGAAAGAAAAACAAAGATGCAACGCCTACAATCAGGAGCCCTATCTGCACAGTCCTTGGACATGTAGACCATGGCAAGTCGTCCATCCTAGATAAGATCAGGGACACCTCTGTAGCAGAAGCTGAAGCAGGACGGATAACCCAGGCTATCGGCGCATCGATCATCCCTATCCATGTCATCAAGAAACTATGCGGGGATCTTTTCAACTCACTCCCTAATGTCACGCTTCCTGGACTTCTCTTCATCGACACGCCAGGCCATGCAGCATTCACATCTCTTCGTAAAAGAGGAGGGAATATCGCAGATATCGCGATTCTCGTGGTCGATATAAATGATGGGTTCAAACCACAGACCATCGAAGCAGTCGAGATACTAAAAGCATCAAAGACACCATTCATCATAGCTGCGAACAAGATAGACCGCATCAACGGATGGATGGAAGCACAAGGACACCTCCTCGAAAAAGTCGGAAAACAAGGACAGCAGGTCATAGAGGACTTCGAGAAGAAACTCTATGAGATCGTGGGTAAGCTCAGTGAACTAGGGCTCAATGCAGAGAGGTTCGACAGGGTATCTGATTATTCCAAGCAGATATCAATAGTACCTACCTCTGCCATCACAGGAGACGGCATACCTGAACTTCTCATGGTCATAACCGGACTCGCACAAAAATTCCTAGAGAAATGCCTTGAATGCAACATCTGCGGTGCAGGGAAAGGTTCCATCCTTGAAGTGAAAGAGGAGAAAGGTCTCGGAAAAACAATCGACGTCATACTCTTCGACGGATGCCTCAATGTAGGAGACACCATCGTCATCGGCAGCCTGAACGAACCTATAGTCACCAAGATCAAAGCGCTCCTCGAACCTAAACCACTCTCAGAGATGCGGGACAAGAAAGCCAAATTCAACCATGTGAAGCATGTAACCGCTGCAACAGGAGTAAAGATAGCCGGACCAGGTCTTGAAGAAGCGATAGCAGGAATGCCAATAGTCGCCTGCCACCCAGATTCTATCGACAAGATCAAGGAAGAACTCATACAGGAAGTGGAAGAGGTCATGATAGATAAAGACCAATCAGGCATCATCATCAAGGCAGACAGCCTCGGAAGCATCGAAGCACTAGTCACACTCCTTAGAGAACATGACATACCGATCAGGAAAGCATCCATAGGAAATATCTCAAAATCAGATATCGCAGAGGCACAATCAAATGTAGATGAGGACGCACTGTTAGCAGCGATCCTCGGATTCAATGTCGAGAATGAATTCACAGACACCGGAGATGTCAAGATCATCACAAACGATGTCATCTACAAAATCATCGATGATTATGAGGACTGGGTGAAGGAACAGACCCGTCTTCTCGAAGAAAAAGAACTCGAAGGAGTGACCAGACCATGCAAGGTACATATCATGCCAGGCTATGTCTTCAGGCAGAGCAATCCTGCAGTCTTCGGAGTGGATATAGAAGAGGGAACACTCAGATCCGGAGTCAGAATGATGAACCGCGACGGAAAAGACCTTGCGTACGCCAAAGCCATGCAAAAAGAACAAAAGAGCGTCGATAAAGCTGAACGGGGCGATCAAGTGGCCATATCAATGGACGGAGTGACTGTCGGCAGGCAAGTAAACGAAGACGATATCCTCTATACCTCAATAACTGAAGACGAATTCCGCAAACTCAAAGAGATGAAAAAACTCCTGAGCAAAGAGGAGATCGAAATCCTAAAAGAGATAGCCGAGATCAAGAGACGCGGCAATCCGGTCTGGGGGGTCTAGATGAATAAATTATCTATACTCAACAGCAGGAAAACAAAAGAGATCATAAATTATCTACAAAAGCAATGGGGAACAACTTTTGAGAAAGAACTAGTATTTCTCGAGAATCCTAAAGGGAGGATATTTGCAGTCAACAAGAAATTCGGGGATATCCTGATTGAAAAACTTCGCATCCAGTCTGTAGGGATATATTTTGCAGAACGGGCTAACCAGGATCTTCGGCTATCGATCGAAGGCTCCCAACTTGTCGGTCCGAGCTCCACAGAGAATGTCATAGAACTAACAGACGAAGAAGCGAAATCGTGGATGGCAGGATCAGATATCAAACGAGAGATGGATGCAAACGGATTTGTCATCATCAAGAACAATACTGACTTTCTTGGAACAGGAAAATATTCCAGGACCAAAGGAGCAATCCTGAATTTTGTGCCAAAGATCAGGCGCATGAACGTCATCTCGTAGTCTTGCCTTTCTTCAGCGCATAACTGACCCTTCTGTTGGGTCCGAACATCTCTATCTCTGCTACCCTTTTCTCGAAAGACCCGATCAGTATCTCCATATTCAGAGGATGGAACATAGGTACACGGTATTTGATGTAACCCCTGTTCTTATCAAGGAGCTTATCTCTTCTCGTGTAATCTGAAATATTATAGACTGATTCAATCATCTGCATCATGGCATTATCCAATATCTTCACTTGATTCTCTGTCTTACAGAAAAGAGTCAGCGCAAAATAGTCTGCACTCTTGATACATGCCCGCTTGAGGCGCCTCATGTCATAGACGGTCATACCAGACTTCATGAACTCTCCCATCTTGGAACCGATTTTCTTCTGAGCATTCTTGTACCCTTTGGTGCCTCTCACCTGGATCAGATATAGAGGAACGTTCCTTGGCTTATCGAGCATCATCATCTTCATCTGACATTCCATCTTCTCTGCAATGATCAACTCTTCATGGATGCTTTTCTGGTAATTTAACGGAGAACCCTTTGGAGGATTATTACCCTTCAAATAGTTCATCCACTTGAGTCCTTCTTTCATCTGCTTTGGTAATGATATCCCTACCGGAAATACCTCAGCATAGAATTCCATCACCTCACGGATGTTACTTAACACCAATGAGCCCTTCTCTCCATCCCAGCCCCTTAACTCCCTTCTTCCCCACATCTGGTCGATTATACGTCCTACCATCTCCTCAAGATATAATCCACCAAGCTCTTCATCTGCCTCGAATTTCTGATTAAATTGCTTTATCTCTAGCTCATTCGGGGGTTTACGCTCTGATAGAGGATCCAGAAGCGCAAATGTACGTTCGAACATCCCCATCTCATCTATGCCCTGCCTGAACGGTATGACACTCGGAACATAAGGGGTACCCATCCCAAGCGTACTCTT
>JAUUYB010000078.1 GCA_030590605.1 Candidatus Woesearchaeota archaeon | reverse complement strand
CATTATAAAGACCTATTGAACACCATATTTCTTCTTTAGGTTGGTTAAAGTAATAAATTTGCCTTCAGAAATTTCTTTTCTTGATTTGGCAATATCTATTTTTGTTTGTTCAGATAGTTCTTTAGTATCTTCAATGACATTCCAAATTACTTCTTCATAAGTCTCTCTAGAAAAAAGTTTCATCTTGTTCAGTTCTTGTTGTAAATCTTGACTAATTTGGATAGTTGTTGATGTCATAGTAAACTATAATTCATTATAGTATATAACTATTTCGTTTCTTAGGGCTTAAAACAAATTAGTTATCGAAATATATATATATATATTAATCAAAAATTAGAAATTAAATCATGATTAGTAAAGAAGAAAGAGAACATAAACAATATCAAGATGGAGAAAACCTCCCAACGATGAAGAAACGGGGACAGATAGCGTTTCTCGTTCCAGAAGAGGTTACAGAACTCAAATTAATCTACAAATTTGATATGTTCACAGGCACATCAGCAATATTTAAAGTAAAATAAACCTAATCAAAGAAGTATTACCTCATATGCCCGATTTCCTAGCCCTATATCCATTGCGTTAGCCAGTATATGTTCTCCTTTGAATGTGATCCCTGCTTCTTTCACCTTGTCAAAGCATGCCTGGTCAAGGGCGACAGGATCAGTCGAACCAACGACCCCTATATCTCCGATGAGCGTATCCATCTTCTTCCCTTCGCAGTCGCATCCTGGTGTGACGTTCATGATCCAGTTCAGGTAGACATTCTTCTTGCCTACTTGTGCTGCGAATGCTGATTCAGCCAGTTTTTCAGAGAAAGTATCCCTATGGATGATATTTCCGATCATCCGGAACATATTGACATGTATTGCATCATGCGGGCAGACTGCAGTGCAGGCCGCGCACCCGATGCATATCGATCTGTCTATCTTGGACCACTTGCCGATATGGATAGCATCGACAGGGCATTGTTTCTCGCACGCATGGCATTGCTTGCATGTTAGCGGATTGATGAACGGTTTCGCTGACATGTGTATGGCGAGCTTTCCTCCTCTGGATGCGCACCCCATAGCAAGCTGCTTCAATGCT
The DNA here is from genome assembly GCA_030590605.1 of Candidatus Woesearchaeota archaeon. GTDB lineage: Archaea > Nanobdellota > Nanobdellia > Woesearchaeales > JAUUYB01 > JAUUYB01. Next base: position 4,657 of record JAUUYB010000078.1, on the reverse strand, counting down.
CCTCCGAATCCTGCTAACCTATGTCCTTTGAAGTGTGAGCATATTATGATCTGGTCATATTTTGAGAATGCCTTGCCTATCTTGCACGACTTGAAATGCTTCTTGTTTATCTTGATCTCCTGAAAAGATTCTCCGTTCTCGCCGTCAGCGATCGTGATAGGTATCCTTGTGAAGCCGTGCTCTTTAGCGAGCTGGATGTGGGGCCCTCTTGTTCTCCGTTTTCCTTTGTAGAGTACATTGGTCTCGATGAATCTTGTCTTGATATCCTTGCTCTCTAATAAGTCTATGATTGAGTCATAGTGGTCTGCTGGGACATAGGTCTCATTCCCTTCCTCTCCGAAATGCACCTTGAGAGGGATCTCTTTAGCGAGCATGATCTTCTCATGATGGATCATCTTTTCTATGATTGTTCTAGGCCCATCTTTCAGGTCAGACGAGAAATATACGTTGCTTGCCATGTATGGAATCGTGATATTACCTGTTAAATATGTTTCCATTCCAATTCCATCCGCTTTCCTAAGAACCCATACCTGACTTTTCCTTCTCAAGGTATGTAATAGGTGTCGCCTTTGATATGTGTAAGCTCCATGAACTCAAGCCAATATGATCGATTATTTATAATTTTTCAACGGTTATGGTATAAATTCATTATTTCTTTCACTTCTCCGATTCCTTTTAATAACATTTAGTGTTGATAAGAGATATGAACGTGAAAAGATGGACTGCCCAAAGAAAAGCGATCAAGAGCTTAATCGAAGGAAATCATGAGCACCCTGCTGTAGATGATATCTACGCCAACGCAAAGGAGCTAATCCCAAATGTAAGCAAGAAGACAGTCTACACAGCTCTTGAAGCCCTCAAGAGTGAAGGAATCATCCAGGAAGTGAGAGTAACAGGAGTCAGGAGATATGAACCAGTAGAAGGGGATCATCAGCATTTCATCTGCACTGTATGCGGTAAGATCATCGATATCAAAGACGATTCACTCACAAGCCACACGATGAAGATAAGCAGGGGATTGAAAGGGATTGAAGTGTTACAGACCACCACTACGTTCTATGGAAAATGTAATAGTTGTTTAGGAGGTAAATAAAAATGGAAGAAAATAATGAAGAAAGGCCATCGATGCCGCTTATAGGTGATGATGCGCCAAAATTTACTGCAAAGACCACGATGGGAGAGATCAACTTTCCTGCAGACTATAAAGGAAAATGGGTCATACTGTTCAGCCACCCTGCTGATTTCACCCCTGTCTGCACAACTGAGTTCATGACCTTTGCGAAGATGCAAAAAGGTTTCAAGGCTATGAACACAGAACTGATTGGACTCTCTATCGATAGCATCTACGCCCACATCGCTTGGCTCAGGACAATAAAAGAAAAGATAGAATTCAAAGGCATGAAAGATGTCGAGGTCAAGTTCCCTGTTATCGAAGATCTTCGGATGGATGTCGCTAAGAAGTATGGTATGATCCAACCCAATGCATCGAACACACAGGCAGTAAGAGCAGTCTTTATAATGGACAACAAAGCAAAAGTACGGGCTATTCTATACTACCCTCTATCAAACGGAAGGAATATGGATGAAATCAAGAGGCTTGTCACTGCTATGCAGAAATCAGATGCTGAAAACATCGCCACCCCTGCTAACTGGCAGCCTGGAGACGATGTCATCATCCCCCCGCCAGGCTCATGCGGAACTGCAAAAGAACGGGTCGAAGAGAAAGAAGATGGAAAATACTGCCTTGATTGGTTCATGTGCCTGAAGAAAGACAAGAAGTAATCCTTCTCTTTTTTTTATTTTTTATTTTCGATAGATATACATATTTACAAACAATAAATCATATCGGTCGGAAAGCTTAAATATCATTTCCCTGATTCGATTTTACATGGTTCTTGTACTTGCCTTTGGCACCTTCGATATCATCCATCCAGGTCACCACTATTTTCTTGAGGAAGCCAAACGATTGGGAGATGAGCTTATCGTGATCATAGGCAGAGATGATATCGTAGAGCAGGTCAAGGGTAGGGCTCCTGACAGCTCTGCTGAAGAGAGGATGAAAGCAGTCATAGCGATTCCCTGTGTCGATAGGGTGGAGATAGGACATACGACTGATATGTATTCCCATATCGAGAGATTGAGGCCAGACATCATCGCATTAGGCTATGACCAAGATGCCTTCACCGAGAATCTCCCTGGAGAACTGATCAAGAGAGAAATAAAAGCGAAGATAGTGAGGCTTCCTCCATTCAACGAAAAAGAATGGAAAAGTTCTATCCTTAGAAAAAGAACAGCTACCACATCTAGTTCTTATGGCACCGGCGGAGTTGGTGATTTTCCGAAGAAAAACAGGAAATAACCCAGTATAGCCAGCACGACTAATGCCCCGCCTATCATAATCAAGAATTTTAGGTTGAGAAAACTGCTGGATGAACTTCTCGCCTCTTCAACCGCATCATCATCACCGACTGAAAATCCGCCTGTTTCAGCAGGCGCTTCAGTTGTTTCAGATGTATCAGTACTTATTGTGTCTGCGGGTGCATTCTCTGCAGCAAGCGCAGCATCGATGTCTGCTTCACTGTATCCAGAACCGAGAAGTGCTGTCTTTATCTTAGCATCATCAAATCCTTTGCCTTTGCTTTCCTTGATATAGGCTTCAATTTTTTCATCCATAAGCTGTAATCATTCTGTCAAAAGGTTTTAAATCTTTGCATTAAGCCGTTTCTCTTTCCGTTTCCAGGCTTTGGTTCTTTCATTATCATATTCATAGAACGCCCAGACAAAGAGAAAAAAGAAGGTGAGGATACTAAGAACGGCGAATATGTATCTGGTCTGCAGGGTCTTTCCGCTGGCAGTCATCAATATCAGTACTGCAAGGACGATCCCTCCGAGCATGAACGACTTCATAAGAAAGAAAAAAAGAAATTGTATATAAAAAGTTTGCGTCATTGAGTGATGTTTCCACACATTTAATAAGTCAATTGTCGATGGCTTCCATTATGAAAGAGTTCGAATTCATGCTGGCGCCTATGGAAGGCATCACTGATCCTGAGTTCAGGGAGCTATGTTACAGGAAAGGCGCTGATTCCACTTTTACTGAGATGGCGATGATCGCTGCACTTTCAAGAAATAACCAAAGCACTCTTGAGAAAATAAAGATAACGGACGCAGTCCCTACTTATATCCAGTTGATCGGTGCGAATGAAGATTATCTGGAGACATTCCTAAAAGCTTTCAAACCTGTTCCGGGATTCATGGGATTCAATCTGAATCTTGGCTGCCCCAGCCCGAATATGATCAATAAAGGATTCGGTTCCGCACTGATGAAACGATTGAGCAAGGTCAACAGGCTGGTCAGGATCATCAAGGACCATGATTATCCAGTATCTATCAAGCTCAGATTAGGCATGAACAATTACGAGAAGAAAAAGAAGATCTACCTTAACCTGATAAATGAGGTAGATGCAGATTTCTATGTCGTCCACGCAAAACACGGGAAGCAGGCAAAAAGCAGCCTATCTGATTTCTCTATATATGAAGGATGCGTGGCTACCGGAAAAGTCATCATAGCGAATGGAGACATCAAGACAAGAGAACATATCAAATTTCTAAGATCTGTCGGAGTGCGCGGCGCTATGATCGGAAGACCTGCTATCAAGAAGCCTAATATCTTCAAGAAACTGAAGAAAGGTGACTCCTAATACTTAGGCTCATCCCTGAATACGTGATGCGTCTCGATATACCGTTTAGTCTTTGTCTCCTCTCGCATGACAAGAGAATGTGTGACTGCTCCCGCGCTTGTATACCTGACTCCTCTAAGAAGCGGACCTGAACTGATGCCTGTAGCACAGAACATCGACATCTGTGTATCTGCAAGGTCACCTGCAGTCATCTTCTTGTTGAAATCTGTGATGCCCATCTTCTTTGCTCTTGCTTTCTCTTCTTCATTCCTGAATTTGAGGCGGGCTTGCATCTCTCCTCCCATGCATTTGAGAGCGCAGGCAGTTATCACTCCTTCAGGTGCAGCTCCGATACCAAGCAGGATATCTATCCCTGATTCAGGCATGCAGGGAGCTATCCCACCAGAGATATCTCCGTCAGCTATAAGATTGATTCGTGCACCTGCTTCCCTGATCTCTTTGATGAGCTTATCATGTCTGTCCCTGTCCAGGACGACTACTGTTACGTCTTTCACTTCCTTGTTGAGCGCTTTTGCGACTGCTCTTAAGTTATCTTCGACAGGTGCATCCAGGTCGATTACTCCTTTTGCTCTGGGTCCTACCGCTATCTTGTCCATGTATGTGTCAGGAGCATGCAGAAGAGATCCTTTTGGGCCTGCAGCGAGTACCGCTATCGCATTAGGTCTTCCGTATGCGACAGAGTTCGTGCATTCAAGCGGGTCGACAGCGATGTCTATCCGTTCACCTTTACCTGTGCCTACTTTCTCTCCGATGAATAGCATAGGTGCTTCGTCCCGTTCTCCTTCTCCGATAACGATCGTTCCGTCGATATTGAGTTTCGAGAATGTCTTTCTCATCATCTTGACTGCTGCATTGTCAGCGAGTTTCTTCTCTCCTTTTCCCATCCACCTTGCGGCGGAAAGTGCTGCAGCTTCAGTGACCCTTACGAATTCTAATGCAAGATTCTTTTCCATATT
>JAUUYB010000007.1 GCA_030590605.1 Candidatus Woesearchaeota archaeon | reverse complement strand
CATCCTATATCTTTTAGTTATGTCTGCACCAAGAACAATCTCTCCTACTGTGCCTTTAGATAAATATTCTCCACTAATGATATTCTTATATATTGTAGAAGTGGTTGCCTCTTTTTCAGGGTCAATAATTTTTAACTGGGTGGGAGATTTTGCACCATATCTATCCATTAATGTTATTCCCCTGTTAATATGCGGACTTACCCCAATAACACCAGGGATAGCTAGTGCTTTCTTCTCGATTTCATCTACATTCGTGATGTAATCCTCATCAAATTTTGGCTCAATTAAAACATTCCCAGTCATTACATTAATAGCCTTTTCCTCAATCTCATATTTTAAACCAGATATTACGCTCGCAGAAAAGACTGTGCTTAAAAATCCCAAACCAATAATGACTACTATCAATATTAGCATTTTCTTTTTGAATAAGAGGTTCTTTAATGCTAGGAAAAATGCTACATCCATCCCTTCAATTATTTTTCTAAAGTCAAGCATGTTAAAACCCTACTTCGAATCTCTCTTCATTAACAACTTGATCCCTGCCAAACCCATCACTATTATTACAACAGTAATCAGAACTCCAACCCAAAGATTGTTCTTTTTTAGTACAAACAACTCAAGGGTGTCAGTCAGTTCGTGTGTGCCTTCATCATCTTCAAAAGTCACTTTCACAGTAAAATCATGCTTGCCTGATTTTGTAGGAATTAATGTAAAGACTGCGGGTGCATCTTCGTCTTCATCTAATTTTCCGATATATGCTTTGCTCTGTCCTTCGAATCCACCATTCTGCAGGTAAACTTGGACATTTTCCGCCTTTCCCTCACCAAGATTCTCAATCCTGACAGTCACAATAGTATTTTTCCCTTTTATGATTGGCTGTGGATCAACTGTAACAGCTGCGATATCAAGTTTAACCTTGTTTATCAACTTAACTCCAAGAGATTGGTCAAGTGAATATGAAGTTGATTTCTCATCTTTATAGGTTAAAGTAAATGCAAGTTTCTGTGGACCTGGAAGATTTGAATCTGAAACCATGAAATGAATAGTTTCTTTAATTGAATTCTCTGGTTTAATTTCATCGATGAAAATTAAATTTGCATTCTGCATGACAAAACCTTGAGTTTGTGGTACAATTTTTATGTTCCTTGCAATCCCTGTTCCAACATTTTTAATATCTAATTCAATATCAAAAGAACTATCAGGCATGACAGCATCTTCCGGCATGTTTGCCTCAAAAATGATATCTGGTTGACCAATAACTCTAACAAAAATCTTTTCTTCATAGATAACTTCTCCTTCTTTTATTTTGAAAATTAAGGGGTATTCTCCAGATTTTACATCAGGTAACACAGTAAAGTAGTAAGAGTTATCCTTTGAGCATCCACTGCACAAGCTAAATGGTTTATTAAAATCATCATCTTTTCCAGTAAGAAAGAAAGCATCACTTTTCAAAAAATCAATACTAACATTTTCAGCTTTTTCTCCTCCCTCATTATAGACCATTAACTTAACAGAAAAATCAAGACCTGGTTCCACAGGGTAAGGCGTAATGCTTTCAGCAGAAGCACTTATCACTGGTTCATCTGTGTCGTAAAACGGCCGGCTAGCACTCCCCCCTGTTGCTATTAACAAGACTGTAATGAATGCAAATATATAAATTTTATATTTCACTGTTAATTACCTCTTTCTTCCGCTCTTTTTCTTTATTATCCTTCTGACAAATTTCAATCCATTTTTCCTGATGAGGGATATTGATTCAGCAATTGTCTTATCTATTTTTTTTCGATAGATCTTTAAGTCAGATATTCCCTTTGCATAGCCTACTAATTCCAGAAAACCATTTCCTTTGACTTTTTTCTTATTAATGGTCCCTCTCACTGTCAATGGCCCTTCCCAGTAGTTTATTGTGCCAAACAGAACCTCCTGTTTTTTCAGCAGGGGCTTTACTTCCAGATCAACATTTTGAGACGGAATTTCTATTCTCCAGGATAAGGGATATTCTGCTTTGGTGACAAGGCTTTTCCATGCAATGCCTAAAGGAGTCAGGACCACATCGTTTGCAGACACCTGCCTGTTGTTTTTATATGATATTGTAGCTAAATACATCTTATTCTTCCCATCATCAAATTCAAAACATACTATCTCCACATTATTTTCCAGCTGTATTGAAAACCAGGTCCATTTATCTTTGATACTATAGCTAGTATCTGCCCACTGGTGATCCATCCAGGATTTGCCTTTTACTTTTATGTCTCTGCCATTTATCTTTATGATCCCTTCTGTCTCTAGATTGGTGAGTGAATAATAGTAGCTTCCCTTGGATTTCAGGTCAACATACCCTGTTCCGTTTTCAAGCAATGGTTTTTTGACTGACCTCAGATTCAGGTCAAAGTCCTCAGTCTTTAAATGATAATTAACCCTGCCTGTTTTTTCTATTACTTTGTTGACATAACCGGTTATTATTGAGGGATTTATATAATTAATAAAAAGCGAATGTTTTGAGAAACTGTCTTTCGAGACCAGAGAGATATAGTCTATCTTTGGAAGGAATTTCTTGGCTTTTATGTCTGAAAGGACAGAATGTGAAAAATAGAGTGTTTTAAATGGAACTTTTTTTAGGAAGGGGATTTTTACTCTTTTTGAGTCAGCCTTGAACAGACAATTCATAAATGCGTATAGATTTCCTTTTGCATCCTTAAGATGACCATTAAGATACCACCATTCAATTATTGTCTTGTGTGCTTGTTCATCTTCAGGGAATTTCAATGGTTTAATATGTTTTGATTTCTTCGTTTCATCTCACCCCATGGACATTAACAGAATATTTTTATCTTTCATAACTACTGCACCGATTATCTTTTCCCCAATTTTGTATTGCTTCTTTAATTTCAGGCAAAGCTTTTTTAGCAGCATTTTCACCGTCATCTATAAAAGTGAGATTATAGAACCTATAAACATCACGAACCTTTCTTACACATGGCTGGATGATTATTGCATTACTGTTTGTATTTTCAATCTTCATTATTGCAGATTGAGTACGTATTATTTCAAATGACTGCAACAAAGTTTCAATGATACTCGGACTCTCAATTTTTACAGCATGTTTCATAGTCAAATCAATACCTATGACAATATCTGCGCCCATCTTTTTTACTACATCAACAGGAGTTGGGTTTACAATGCCCCCATCAAGAAATAATTTTCCATTTAATTTTGCTGGAGGAAAAATACCTGGCAGACTGATGCTAGCTCTAATAGCATCAATAAGCATCCCTTTTTGTATATGCACTTCTTTTCCTGAACACATATCAGTCGTGATCAAAATCAATGGAATTTGAACATCTGCAAATGATTTATTATCAATCAGTTTTTCAAGAAAAGATATTACCTTGTTTCCGGAAATAAGAGCTCTTTTTGGAGATGTAATATCAATCATTTTTATCAAGTCTTTTTTTGTTAGTTGTGTGACTTTTTTTCCCAAAGAATCAATTTCCTTATTTAAAGCATAATAAGTTCCAACAATAGAGCCAATGCTTACTCCTGCTATGAAATCTATTGGAATATTATTTTCTTTCAATACTTTTAACACACCGATATGTGCTAATCCTCTTGCACCCCCTGATCCAAATGCTATTCCTATTTTGGGTTTATCCATTTTACTTTTCTTTCTAATAAAAAAATAAAAAAACTGCCTTAGAAAGGCAGCTTTCCTTCTTTGTGCAACCACCAGAGAACGCCTCCAATAATCGCTAATGCCACTACAACAGCTCCTCCTATAAACAAAGGGTTTGTCACAAATGCTGGCAGATTTTCTAATATTGCCATTTTTTCACCTCATATTATTTTTTTGCATACACTTTATCCCAATAAGGATCTTCAATCTGTTTAAGTTCTTCATCAAATCTTATCAGTTCTTGATGATATCCTTCATCTCCCATTGCTTCCTCAGCAGCTTTATCTTGAGGTAAAACCTCTGTTGCTTTTGCTATCTTGAGGAATGATTTATGGTGATCCCTGATAAAACAAGGGCGCATCATATTCCCTAGCTTGCCATCTTGATTAAAATACTCTTTTTGCCATTCCCTGCCTTTGACAAAGAAATCTGAAAACAGGACATCTGAAATTTTTTTCCCCTGAGAAAATAATTCTTTTGCATTATCCTTATAATATGGTATAAAAACGCAAGGCATGATGTTGCCATTCCAATCGATGTAAAAGTATCCCCCGACAGTACCACAAGACAAGCAACCATTTGAGAGGATAGCACTATTCCAAAAATCAGCTACGAACCATTGTTTATCACTAAGAACCTGCTTCCATTTTTTAAACAATTCAAATCTTTGGGTAGGGCTAATCATAAGATTTGTTGTAAATTTTCTGCCTATAGGCATGTATTGAAATATCCACATATATGTTGCTCCTAATGCCTCAAAATAATTATCATAGAATTCATCGCTTAACAAAACCTCAAGATTCTCTTTTGTTGCGGTTACAGAAACACCAAAAGGCACACCTGCGTCTCTAAGATTATTAATTGCATTAAATATTTTCTTATGGACCCCCTTCCCTCTTCTTTTGTCTGTCTGATCTTCAAACCCTTCAACAGATACTGCAGGGGTGATATTCCCTAGTTCTGCAATTTCTTTGCTTATTTCTTTGGTTATCAATGTTCCATTAGTATACATCAAAAAAAAACTGTCATTCCACTTCTTAGGAAGATCGAGGATAGTTTTTCCCTCGCTTTCATATAAAAGAGGTTCACCGCCAGTAATGACAAAAAATCTCATCCCCATCTCATCATGCAACTCTTGGATTATCTTGTCTAATATACTCCATTCAAGGGTTTCTGCTGTTGCTGCGGTTGAAGAGGCATAGCAACCTGTACAATTCAAATTGCATTTTTTGGTTGGAGCTAATGTAACAAACATAGGAGGAATTATTCCATATTTATCTTTAAATTGCATCATCGCTTTTTTTCTTCCGCTTCCCTTGAAAAAAACTGAGTTAACAAGGGTTTCCACTATTTTATTTGCAGCTTTCTCTGAGATATAGCCTTTATCCAGATTTTTAAGTACAGAAAGATACATTGCTTTCACACCATTGAATTTGTCAATCTTGGCATTCGTTGAAAACAAAGGATTATTGTTTTCTTCAACTATCCTTTTATAGATTATTTTCTCAAACTGTTTTGCTGCCGCATTTCTTGTCAATTTATTACTAATGATTGTTTTTGAAAAAGCTGAAATCAATCCATTTGTAGTTAAATCCATTTTTTCACCCCAGTCTTTTTTTCAATTATTTCAGTTTTTAATGAAATTAAGTTCCCAAAAAAAATTAACCTAATAACCTCTTGATTTTCTCACCTGTAACTTTTTTCATGTATGTCATCTTTTCAAACCAACCAAGGTATGTCCCAAGTTTTTTATATTCAGATGTCAATTCTGATAATTTAGGATTCTTATCTTTCTCTTTGATGGAATCTAATTGTTTAATAAGTGGATAGACATCATGTTCCAAGTACCTTTTGATAATTACATTGAATGCTTCAATAAATGACATCCCTAACTCATAAAGTTTTTCTCTGCCTTCACCCCTGATAGATCTAATTAAATTCAATTTTTCTAGGATTTTCAAACTGGGACTTACTAAACTTAAACTGTATCCTGTCTTCTCAGCAATCTCTCTTTGAGAAAGAGAAGATTCTGCGAATAAAAGTGACGCCCATACTCTGCCAGCTGGCTCTCCAAGACCCCACTGTTTTGACATCTTTCCAGTCCTGTCAATGAAATCTTTTTCAGTCTCCAACATCGTTTTTGCCATTTAATTCACAAATTTCAGTTTTTAGTGAAATATAACTGTACTAGTATTTAAATGTTACTTTTTCAAATCCACTATTGAAAATCTCGCACAGAGATTTTTATGGGGGTTAGTACCCCGTACTTCAGTGCGAGATTTTCAATTCCTCGGACCGAAGGCAAATACTCCACACTTTAGTGTGGGGAAAGGCCATCGGTCCGAGTTATTCCTGAATTTTTCCTTTAATAATTAGCGAGTCCGGGAATACCTCACTTGAAAAGTGGGGGGGGGAATTTGTTTAGAAAAATTCAATCACGCCAATCAACATCTATATCATCTGTGCGTTCATATGGCTTGATAGGGTCAGTAAGTCTCGTGCGTTTCCCTGCCTTGTACTGGAGCAGGGCCTGCCAGGCTATCATCCCTCCGTTATCTACCAGAAATTGAGGTTCAGGTATAAAGCAGGTGTATCCGTTCTCTTTGCACATGATCTTTGACATCTCCTGGAGCCTCTTGTTGCACCCGACCCCTCCGCCGATGATAAGTTCGGTCTTTTGGCAATGCGCCATGGCCCGTTCAGTGACTTCGACGAGCATAGCAAAAACAGTCTCCTGTGTGGAATAGCAGAGATCCTCCACGCGGTACTTCCCGGAATCTATCTTTGTCTTGAGATTCGTGAGCAGGCCTCCGAATGACACATCCATACCTTTTACTACATAAGGGAGCTCGATGAACTTCTTTCCTTTAAGGCTGAGTTCGTAGACCTTCGGTCCGCCTGGGAACCCTAATCCTAAGTGTCGAGCCAAAGTGTCCAGAAAATTCCCTATTCCGATATCCAAAGTCTCACCGAAGATACGGTATTTCTTTCCCTGATAAGCGATTATCTGAGTGTTAGCGCCTGAGGCGTACATAAGGATCGGATCGTCTGCTCCAAATAGCATCCTGCCGATCTCGAGGTGAGCTATACAGTGATTTATGCCTACAAGAGGTTTCTTATGCATGACTGACAGGCTTCTTGCAGCCATCGCTCCGATACGGAGAGTATGCCCAAGACCGGGGCTCTCTGCAAAACCTACTACATCTACATCTTTCATGGAGATCCCTGCTTTTTCAAGCCCCTCGCGGATGATCGTCCCACAGTTCAATACATGGTGTTCTGATGCGAGAGCAGGAATCATCCCTCCTTTTTTTGTCGTATAGCTCTTCTTGATGTTCGCGAGTATAGTCCCTTTTCCTTTTTTTTCTTCAGCTATACCCACCCCGAAAGTGTGGGCAGTCGATTCAATACCTAGACATATCATTTTTACATTAAAATACGGGTCAATTTAAAAAATTACTCTGCTTTGATCACCCATTTCCCATCTACCATGCTCAATTGGTACTTACTCTTCTTCACCGGCCGGTTCAGTCTAGTCTTCTTCTTTTGGTAGGCACTCTTTTTGTATTGTGTTTGGGGTTTAGGGAACGAAGATACTCCTACTTGATATGGTGATTGAGGTGCAGAACCTGAGAACGACGATTGGATCTGTCTGTTCCAGCTAGAGTAATGTCTAGTCCATGCCTTGTTCAGGGTATGGGAAGGGATAGTTGCTGAGACCCTTGGACGATCAAGCTTGTTAAGGGTATTTGTGACTAATGTCCGATCCCATCCAGAGTTTACGAGTTTCTCTATTATCACTTCGTCAGAAAATCCTTTCGTGAGATACCCTTTGATGAAAGGTCTTAATTCCCCGAGCCCATTGTTCCTGACAAGGGATTGGCTTACCTGCGCAGGATCCCATCCTGCGTCGGACATCTTCTTTTGGATGAGGTCAGGCTTGAATCCTGCTGTGAGTTCGTCCTTGACATAATTGTTCAACTGAACTTCTTTTTGGTAGCGAGCTATACTTTCTTTATGGTGCTGTTCTTCTGTATACCATTGATATCCGAAGAATCCGCCTCCTGCAAGGGCGAGCACTACGATGATTATGATAATGTAGATCCAGATCCCTCCTGAAGTGCTGGCAGGTTCTTCGGTATCTGCTGGTTTGTCGCATTCCGGACAGGTCCCTCCGCAGTCAGTCATATCTTCACCTAAGTCCCTGATACCATTAGAACAGAGGAGCACTGCTTCATTGATACATTCTTCAACTTCCAATGGGGGATCGATTGAACAATTATTGTTGTTGAAACAGGTCCTCACTCTTAGGCTGTCTAATTGGCATTCGCTCCAGTCAGTACAGATCCAGTCACCTTCACAGGATGCGTTGACCGAGGTATTTGTCGTATTATCTGTCGAATTCGTGTCATTTATTATCGGGTCGAAGGGTGCTATTGATTCATTATTCCAAGATGAATTCGGGCATTCAGGATCTTTTCCGAAATCAATGAGTCCGTCGAAATCGTTATCGACACCATCATCGCATTCAGTGTAGTTCTTGCCATATGAGAATTCGGTCAGATTGGTGGGGGAATCCAGCCATGGAGAATAAATGACTTTTCCGTCATGAGCGTCATCATAGTAATCGGTTATCCTCTCCCGGATCGCGCTCTCGGAATCAGTGTTCCAATAATTCATTTTTGCATCAACTGATGGTCCTTGGGTGTTCTTGACTGCTGTGTTCGATTGGGTCAAAAAGGAATTGAACCTCAGGACAGTCTCTGGTGAATCATCAGATAGGGATATATCTGTGAGTGTGTTCGAGCTGAATGTGATCCAAGTGATATTGGTGCTTTGGCTATCAGACAACAATACTCCATCATCATTTTGGCTTACAGATGAGTTCTTTATGGTAAGGGAAACTGTCTGGTTCGCCATAATACCTGCTTTTTGATTATAAGAAATCGTGGAATGCTGAATCTTGACATCTTCGGAATTGAGCGAGGATATGCCGTTTCTAGTGTTATGTGTGATGGATACGTCATCCATGATTATCCCTGACGAATTTATGAGTGTCATACCGTCAAGCCCGTTGTTCTGTAACTCTGTCGAGAGTATGCTGCCTGAGGTCTCCTCGAAAATGATTCCTGAATGGTCGTTCTGACTGATGACACTCTCTTCGATGGTCACGATGCTGTCCATTGCGTGGATACCTAACGTATTGTCGATGATGGTGGTGTTGATCACCTTGCAGCTAATGCATCCATCCATCACGATCGCCCGTGTGAAATTGGATAGTTCGCAGTTCTTCAAAGTGATATCTGTCGAATCGTTTATGATAAACAACGAACTGTATAGGGTCCCAGATATAGGATTCAAGTCGCAATCTATGACGATATCATCTCCGCTCACAGTGATCGGGGAATTGATGTCTGAATATGTGTATGGGCAGATCTTGACAGAGGCGGAAAGCACCATCCCCCCTCTTATCGGGTGGATAAGAGCGTCGGTATCGTCACAATCAGATCCAGGGCCGATTCCCGGAGTGAATCCATCACCATCACCATCAGCGAGCTGGGTGACTGAGATATTGTATTTTCCAAGATCCCCGATATTCTCTACCTTGAGGTATATCCGTTCTGCGGCTGTCAATGAATGGACTATCATAGATTCATTCCCTGAATCTCCATTATCATCATCTGAACCGATGAAGACTTGTGATGAATCATAAAGAGATATTTTCGTATCGACAGCTGATCCTCCGATATCAGTCTTGATCGTGAACATCCTATCCTTTTGTCCATCGAAGTATAGGTAGTCTACATCACTTTCCGTATGGAATGACCTGTTTTGAGGCGATCCGCCAGGGATTATCTCTTTTGCATCATTTCCTGTATCTGTAAATGAATTGTCAGGTTCGTACTTATCGCCTCCAGGCGGAGGAATCGAGATTGAATAGTTCATCAGCACAGTGACTGTGTCTTCTTTCCATACGACATCGGATCTATTGTCTGTGAAGTTGACTCTTAGCCGGAGAGTGACATCTGTATCTGAAGTGAGATTGATGTTGTCTGTCTCCCAAAGTCCAAGAATCGCTCTCACTCCGTTGATTTCTAAATCATAGATCGTTATGATAGAAGCCTTGTTCCAAACAGTCGTGCCTGCGATAAGGTATTCGAAAATTGGTTCTCCTTTGTCATAAGAAAGATTGTATTGTATCGTTGCGTTGAGCTCGATGTCGTCACCGAGTACATAGTTTTCCCCTGTTATAGGGTTGCCGATTTCAGTGTGGAGGTCCCGATATCCTGCACTCCATCTCTCGAAATCTATCAGCGACCCATTGCATACCTTAAACTTATCTTCTTCCATATACGCATCGAATTCTTCCATAGTATAGTTGCCTTGAGGGACTGTGCAATCAGCAGTGAGTGTCTCGTTATCAGTAAAGAATTCACTTGTGACTTCTGAATGCATCATGCAATGCGTAATGTTGTGGGTATAGACATATATATCTTGGATCATGATGAAATCTGATACGAAATGAGTAGGAGAGCAATCTGTAAGAGAAGCTAACAAGCATGCATCATCGTTTATTGTACATTCTGTCCAGTTCTCTTCTATGGCGAAGTAACCGGTAGGTGTGTTCAGCCCGCTTCCCAGAGTATAGAATATAGCGATGCTTGTGATTATGAAGGCCAGACCGATGAAGTCTTTCGGTCTCATTCTTTCTTCTCCTTTATTGATATGGTCCATCTGTTGATTTCCTTATTGTATTCCCATTCTACTGAATGGTCTTTCTTCTCATCAATATCAAGCAATACGATATGGGGGATAGTAGTAGCGAATGATTTCTTGCTACGCTTCCAGAGTTTAGTGATGAATTTCATGTAATATCCTTTATACTATTATTTAGCCTATTATATGTAATACCTATTTAAATAACTATCGGTATTTCACTGAAATGCCTCAATAGCTTGCCTACTTTATATAACGTCGCCATACCATTCAGGAAAATATAAATATCACACTCTCTTTCACTTAAAGATGGAGCTTAAGCCACTCATGAATCTTATCCTGGAGCACAATCCAAACGCTGACACCGCTCTTATCGAGAAAGCATATAATTACGCGAACCGCAGGCATAAGGAACAGCTCAGAGCATCTAAGGAACCTTATATTGTCCACCCATTCGAAGTAGTCAAGATCCTTGCGACCCTGAACGCACAATCCGCTACCCTCTGCGCAGGATTCCTCCATGATGTAGTCGAAGACTCAACAGCCAGCATCGATGATATCGAGAGAGAATTCGGTAAAGAGATCGCAGACTTAGTAGAAGGAGTCACCAAGATCGACAAGGTCCATTTCGAGTCCCGTTCGGATTATACAGCAGAGAACCTGAGGAAGGTCCTGCTCGCGACTGCGAAGGACATCAGGGTCATGCTCATCAAGCTTGCAGACAGATTGCATAACATGAGGACACTAAAGCATGTGAGGACAGAGAAACAGAAGAGGATAGCGGAGGAGACCCTCTCGATCTATGCACCTATCGCCCATAAATTAGGTATCTGGAGAATCAAAGGAGAGCTAGAAGACCTTTCGATGAGATACCTGAAACCAGATACATACCAACTGATTTCAAGCAAGATCAACGAGAAAAGAGAAGTCAGGGAGAAAGCCACAGAGGACATCATCAATGAGATCAAGAATCGGATAAAATCCAAGGAAGTCAACGCCACAATCATCGGCAGGGCGAAATATTTCTACAGTATCTATAAGAAGATGAAGAAGAAGAATGTCGACATCAACGAAATCTATGACCTCATCGCGATCAGGATACTTGTCGAGACCATCCCTGAATGCTACACTGCTCTCGGCGAAGTCCATGAGATGTGGAAGCCGTACCCGAGGCGGTTCAAAGACTATATCTCTAACCCAAAAGCTAATGGATATCAGAGCTTACATACAGTACTTGAAGGTCCGAACAATAAAGTGATCGAGGTCCAGATCAGGACGATCGAGATGGATAGGGTAGCAGAAGACGGAATCGCAGCACACTGGAAATACCATGGAACAGAAAGGGACAAAAAGTTCGACAAGAGAATATCCTGGATAAAACAACTGCTCAAATGGCGTTCAGACTCCGATGAGACACGAAACTTCATCGAGACACTAAAGATGGACCTTTTTGAAGATGAGATCGTCACATTCACACCTAAGGGAGATCCTATAAACCTGAAAGAAGGGGCGACACCAGTAGACTTCGCTTTTGAAGTGCATACTTACCTCGGACTGAAATGTTCAAAAGCGCTTGTGAACCAAAAATTGGTATCTCTTGATCATGTCCTCTTACCAGGCGATATCGTCGAGATCATCACTGCAAAAAACGCAGAGCCGTCCCGGCAGTGGCTCAAATTCGTAAAGACAGGGAAGGCGAAAAGCAAGATACGAAGCTACCTCAAGATCACTCTCGAATCACAGAAGAAACCGAATATACCCGAACCGGCGGTGATATCCCAAGCAGATCTTGTCGACCTGATAGAATTGACAAGCAAGAAAGCTCCGATAAAGTTCTCAAAATGCTGTAATCCTTCTTATGGTGACGATATTCTCGGATTCTACACAAAAGACAAGAAACTCACCATCCATAAGAAAGACTGTGTCAACATCCATTCAATGGACAAGAACAAGCAGGCGAAATTGAATTGGAAAAAAGACAAATTCAAGAATCTCATGACTCTCGAGCTTATCCTGGCTGATAAGGTCGGCGGGCTTGCAGATATCCTCAACTTCTTTGTCGCAAAAGGTATCAACATCTCTAAAGTCCAGGCAAAACCGAAGAAAGACAAGAATTTTCATACCATAATCGAGATCGAGAATATTGGTTATAAGAAAGAGAATCTCCTTGCTGAGCTTAGGATGTTTGATGCTGTCATCAATGCTATGTTTAAGGAATAGGATCATCCATGAGAGGGATACTTAGCACAACAAAAGATATTCTCTATAATGATCTCCCTGCTGATCTTCATATCGTGCGGGTGGATCTCACCCATCATGACAATGTCGTCGAGCTTTCTGATGGGTCTACCGGAGTGTCAGCAAATTATGCAGCAAGGCATGATAAAAAACGTTTCCGAGAAGGCGAAGCATGGGTCAAGAGAGCAGAGAAAAAAGAGATTCATCTTAAAATATTCGAGGTTGATAATCCCGACCTCTTCATCATATCGCTCCAGGCCGCTATACTTTCAGCTTACTCTCAACATCACCTGGTTTCATCTTTATCCAGTGCCGTATCAAATCTTTCTATCAAAGATGTCGCTCGCCAAGGGGATGAGGTCACGATAGTCGGTCTTGGAGGAGCTTTGAAAGAATTTGGGAGGGAATCCAAAATCAAGAGAATATCCTGCACAGATATGTTCCACTATCTTCCGGAAGATGACAGAGTCAAAGAGGCACAGGATGGATTGTCAGATGAACAAAAGAAAAAGTTAGTCTTTGGCTCTGCTGATAAGAATGAAGAGTTCATGGGAAGATCAGATATCGCTTTCATCACAGGGTGTGCTGTATGTAATCAGACTCTTGAGGATCTGCTCAGATATGCAAGTTCCTGTCGGTTGCGTATAGTGTCTGGGCACAGCATCAGCATGATACCGGATGCTTTTTTCCAGTTTGGGGTAGATATATTCCATACTTATACCTATCCTTTAAACATGTTCAAAGGGTCAGAAGCGATGTCTGCACAAGAATTTTCAAAAGTCCTTAAGGAGCGAGCCAATCCATTGATATTGGTAAGAGATGACTTCCTAACAAAAGGTTTAAAAAGGAAGTCGGATATGTCTATTTCAGGGGAATAAAATGGAATATGAAACCAAAAGCGTAATAATCGGAAGGAAGAAGCGAGAGCATGATACCGATGAAGCGTATCCCTGCTTTATCAGCATGTTCGACATCAGGAACCCTCATACAACCGGAGAGGTTCCAAAACAGACCATTGATATACCTCTTGCCCATAAAGTCATCATCACCGGACTTGATGTAAATTACCTTGTCGAAGGAAACGATATCGTGATCAATGATCTCGAAAAGATCGATATACGGGTAGAAGAAGGACATATCTATATCAAAGGTGTCCAGAAATCTGAGTGCTGATGGAATCGACTCCTGGACTGTACATAAGCATAGTCATCATGACTGTGCTGTTCGTCATCTTCTTGTTCTTCATATTCATATTTGGGTTTACAAGAGGGTTCAGAGTACTTGATCGTGCTCTTGGAAGACATGATATCGATAAAGAATTTGAGATGGACAGCAAGAGGAACAAGTGAATGAAATCTTTAGTGATATATTATACGCGCGATGGGCATACTGAAAAATCGGCTAGGGTCATAGCCAAAGAGATCAAGGCGGATGTCCTTAAGATCGAGGAAGAGGCAGATCGAAAAGGATTGATGGGATATCTTAAGGCAGGATGGGATGCTATCAAAGAGAAAGAGGTCACGCTCGTGGATTCTAAGGAGGATATCAGCGGATATGATGTAATCCTCTTCGGCGCTCCGATCTGGGGATGGAAACCTGCTCCTGCAATAATCACTCATATCGATACATTAGACCTTTCAAAGAAAAAAATCGTGAATTTTGTCATGATGGGAAGCAGTTGCGGCAAGTCGCTTGACATAATGATGGATCATGTGAAGAAGAGCGGGGGGAATGTGATTGACTCTATCTCAATAAAGACCAATAGGGTCAAGGAGTCGGATTACCTCCATGAAGCGAGAATGTTCGCTGCGAAGGTCAAGACTAAATTCTGAATGGTTTGCTTTTGAATAGCAGTATATGAATTGATTGATTGTGTATTTACTATTTCTCTAGAATAGATATATTTATAAAGGACCTATATTTAGTATGATAAAGTATTACGAAATATGAAAAACATGGTTTCAGCCATGGACCAGGTGAACAGACGATGGAGAAAATCAAGGTCGGAGTAGTCGGATATGGGACAATCGGAAAGCGGATCGCTGATGCGGTGATACTCCAACCGGATATGGAACTCGTCGGTGTGACAGCGCATTCTTATAATTATAGGATAGATATCGCTCAGGAAAAAGGGATCCCTGTATTCTATCTTGAAGAGAAGAACGGACTTGAAAAAAACTGCAAGCTCGCGGGAAATCTAAAGGCCCTTGTCAATAAATGCGACGTAGTCGTGGATTGTTCACCCAGCCCATGCGGTGCAGAGAATAAAGCAGTATACGAAGAACTGGGTGTGAAAGCGATCTTCCAAGGCGGAGAGAAATCAGAAGTCGCACAGACCTCGTTTGTAGCACAATGCAACTATGAAAAATCCATAAATAAAGATTATGTGAGAGTAGTCAGCTGCAACACAACAGGGTTATCACGTTCACTCAAGATCCTAGATGATCTTTATGGTGTCACTAAGGTCAATGCCACACTTATCAGGCGAGCGACAGACCCTGGTCAGGTCAACAAAGGGCCGATAAATGCGATTGTCCCGACTATGGAACTGCCGTCACATCATGGCCCGGATGTCCTGACAATCCTTCCTCATATAGACGTGTTCACGATGGCTGTAGTAGTCCCTACAACGATCATGCATATGCATAACATCAGCGCAAAGGTCACGAAGACTCCGGATCTTGAAGAGATCAAGAAAAAATTCAAGAGTACACCGAGACTAAGAGTAGTGAGCGCGAAAGAAAAGATTACATCCACTGCACACCTCGCAGAACTTGGCAGAGACCTCGGATATTCCAGAGGAGACATGATGGATATATGCCTATGGGAAGAAGGAATTGCGGTAAAGGACAATGAAGTATTCTTCATGCAGGCAGTCCATCAGGAATCAGATGTCATCCCTGAGAATATAGATGCAATCAGAGCGATGATGGGGATGAAGGATGCTGATATGTCGATGGAGATTACGAACACATCCCTAGGGCTTATGAACGGCAAGAAAAAATCAAAAATACAAAAGACAGAAGTCGAACCTGAAAAAGGGTTGATCTAAGGATTCCTAAAACGCTTTCCTGCAAAACTGCATTGATTCCCTAATTCTTCTTCAATCCTCATCAGCTGATTATATTTAGCTAGACGTTCTCCCCTGCAGGGAGCGCCGGTCTTGATCTGACCAGCCATCAGCCCGACTGCCAGATCTGCAATGAAGCTGTCTTCTGTCTCTGCACTCCTATGGCTCACCATGACTCCCCATCCTGCTTCCTGCGCCATCTTGCAAGCCTTGATGCTTTCAGAGACAGATCCGATCTGATTCACTTTCAATAAGAGTGCATTCACAGCTTTCTTTTCGATGCCGGTCTTGATCCTTTTTGGATTCGTGACCAGGAGATCATCGCCTACGATCTGGATGTCGACCTCAGCGGTAAGTTTAGCATAATGTTCCCAATCATCCTGATCGAATGGGTCTTCTATCGAGACCATACCATAATCTTCAATGAATCCCTTGTAGAGATCCACCATCTCATCTCCTGTCTTCACCATGTTGCCATAGCTGTCAGGATTCTTATAATCAAGATCGTACTTTCCATCCTTGAAAAACTCGGATGCTGCGACATCCATAGCGATTTCCACTTTGCCAGTGTACCCTGCCCTCGATATAGCCTCTTTCAACAGTTCAAGCCCTTCTTTGTTGTCCTGGATGTTAGGAGCGAAACCGCCTTCATCGCCTACATTCACTGCGTCAGTTCCATATTTATCCTTGATGACCTTCTTTAGATTGTGGTAGACTTCGGAACCCATACGCACCGCTTCCTTGAATGTCTGAGCGCCTGTAGGGAGTATCATGAATTCCTGCATAGCAAGATTGTTTCCTGCATGGCTACCTCCATTGATGACATTAAATGAAGGTACAGGCATCACGAAATCAGCTACTCCAGCGAGATCAGCGATATGTCTGTAGAGAGGGATCTTTTTTGCAGCCGCGCCTGCCCTGCATGCAGCCATAGAGATACCCAGGATCGCGTTTGCTCCAAGCTTACTCTTGTTGTCTGTCCCGTCAGCCTCGATCATCCTGCTGTCAATCTCTTCCTGCGATGTCGAGTCTATACCTATGACAAGAGGGCCAAGTATCCTGTTGATGTTGCTGATCGCTTTCTCTACGCCTTTCCCCATATATCTGGATTTATCTCCGTCCCTGAGTTCAAGGGCTTCGTAGATCCCTGTGCTCGCACCTGAAGGGACCATCGACCTGAATACGCCGTCTTCTGTCGTCAGGTCGACTTCGACAGTAGGGTTTCCTCGTGAATCCAATATCTCTCTTCCTTTGATACTTCTGATCCTTGACATATATATACCTCGTAATGATATCTGTGCACCGACCAGTCTTGCGATTGGCACCCGGAAAGGTGAGCAGATGACATAATCCAGTCCTGCATCCCTGATCGAGCAAGGGTCTTTCCATGTTCTCCTCAAATTCCTAACTTTATATCATTTCTGGTTTTTCTTCCTATTTCTACGGCGATCTTGATGAGTTCTTTGATCCCTTCCTGGTTCTTAGCATGTCAGGCATATTGTGATTGAGAATCCTAGACATGCTTGATTTTTCAAATTTTCTGACATCACCAGGCTCAACAATCCCTCTTTTCTTTAACATGAAGAGGAAACTTTCGAAAATATCTTTGGTCGCCATCACATCCGCCATAGCCCTATGCGCCTGAGTGTTTATGATATCAAGATGGTCGCAGATATTCCCAAGCTTCTTGCTCCGGAGGTCAGGTAAGAGACGATTGGCCAGTTTTCGGGTACAAAGCCTCTCATTTCTTATTCCTGTGCCAAGATGGTCCTGGGAAACAAGGTCAAGGAATCCCCAATCGAATGTGGCGTTGTGAGCGACGAAGAATCCGTCTCCTAAAAACTCATGGAAAATGGGGAGGATGCGCTCGACAATCGGATGACCCTTAACCAGATCATCATCGATTCCGGTCAGCCTTGTTATGAATTTCGGAATAGGCACCTTAGGGTCGATGAGAGTCTGGAATTCATCTATAATCTTTCCCTCGCTCACTTTCACAGCTGCGACTTCTGTAATCTTATGATAATACTTCGAAAGTCCTGTGGTCTCGATATCGACGACAACGTAATCCATACCATGATTCAGATGTCACTGCTTTTTATTATTTTCTAACCGCTTCATCCAAAAAATGCTTCAACATTTTCATGGGAGGAGGTTTTTAATACGTAATCTGATGATAGCACTGCCTCCCTCCATGAAAATGTTTTTCCGTCTGTACATTTTTTGGATGAAGCCTAGCTTGAAAAAGAAATATCGTGGGCATCAGAAATCAGAGAAAAGCTTCCATCTTTTCCATATACTGCTTCGATACGATAGACCCGCGAGAACTCGAACTGCACTGATCCATAATCATCTGGCAAGATGAGGTGGAGTGATTCATTAGACCATACTTTGCCTATTATGCTTGGGACAGAACCGCATCCCACTTCTGCTACGACCTCGATCCGACGAGTAGATTCTCCTGCTTTAATCTGGCCTCTCCAGCTATGTTCATCAAAGAAAAGAGTATTTTTTTCAGAATCGAGCTTCCATGCCTCTACTATGTATGTCTTGCTGTCAGGAAGCACCCTCTCTCCATTCATCCCTATGAAGCTAGTGATCTCTTCAGTCTTCTGAATGATATACCCTCTATCGCAACGGGGAGCGGACTTCATATCTGTGATGATACCGAAATACCATCCATTTTCAGTTCCGGCAATAAATTGGTCATCAATCGCTTTATCAAGGAAGATGCCTGATATGTTAGCATCATTACGGGCTTCCTTGTATGAGGGGGTTTTCCAGATAGACACTCCTTTTGCACTCATCTCTAATCCTTTCCTGAACGGAATCGGAGTCACCTTAACATTCGGCATACACCTATTCCCTTCGCAGAACTCGTCTTCCTTACATTCTCTGTCACTTATGCATTGTTTGGACAGATAAGAGCAACGAGCCTGCTTGGTACCGCCTTCACTGCAGATATCAAGTGTCTCAGGGTCGCCGTCTTCACAATCAGGAGAGATGCAACAAAGATACGGGTGGCACGCCCCGTCTTCAAAGTATTCACAGTCCTCACAGTTCCTGCATCTGTTCTCGCTGCATATCTGGCTTTCCATGCATCCTGCATCTTCGCAGCAGGTAAGGTCATTCTCTCCGAATTCAATGATCCCGTTCCCACAAGTGGGTTTCACGAATAAGTAGAACGCTGATAATGCGATAATCAGGAGAATGATCGTTATCAAGAATTTCTTGAACGGATTCATAATCTTTTTTTCATGTCTTTCCGGCTCTTTTGGGATCTTGGAATAAATCTCGACCGCTTCTTTGATATCATCACTTGAGAATCTTTTCTTCCTTAACCTATCCCGAAATGATTCCATAGAGTCATTTCTAGATACAGAACCTCTAATGAAACGATTGATGCGCGAGTCCATCAAACAAAACTATTGGATTCTTGATTTAAATAGTTATTGACTTAGATAGTATGCAGGATATAGTATACACCATCAAAATCAATTTAAGATGAGGATCTCTAGGCTTTATTCATGTGTGGAATCTGGGGGGGATACTGTCTTGACCCTACTGAACTTCTAAGGATAGGTCTAGATGGCTATGAATCGATGCTTTCTAGAGGTCAACAGGGGTTTGGTATTGCATCGATCGTCCCTGAATGGCAAAGAATCGATCACCACCATTATGTCCCGGATCTTTCATTAGATTCTGTCGACCAGTGGATCAAAGAAAAAGAAGTCTGGAAGGATTTTAAGGGAACAGTCCGAAAGAATAGGCCATCTCTTCTGATGGGGGCTACAAGGTATACTACTGATGCCCATTCAAGCCTTGAAATGATCCGTAATAATCCTCGAGCGGCTAAAACCAAGGCATATGCGAACACCCAACCTATCATAATAGAATTCCGGAATGAAGAAGGGATCCTGGATATTGGGGTCGGGGGAGAGAATGGCAATTGTCCTGAGGCTGGTAAACATGATCTGGAGCAGATGATCAAGAATGAATCTGGACATCCTGCTACTGTCGATATCAAACTTATGACTGAGTATTTCATGCAGCTCTTAAGGGAGACTGGGAATGATTTCGAAGCAGCGGAACAATTCGTAGAAAATGTATTTGGGGTGTATGCATTTATGTATTCAGACGGAAAAAATGGAATCACTCTTTTTCAGGATCGAAATGGGGTGAGGCCTTTAGTT
>JAUUYB010000118.1 GCA_030590605.1 Candidatus Woesearchaeota archaeon | reverse complement strand
CCTTATCAGTCACGTGACGGATAGTCATCAATTTATCATCGATTTTCTGTATAGTCTCATTGAGCGTGTCTTCATCTCTCACTTTTACGACAATCGAATCATATACTCCATTCTCCTTATCATCAAAAAGCTGGTACGCCATGTCGATAGGCATATATACATTCGTGCTGGTATCGTCAAGTATGCCCACCACCCTGAAAGCGTTGTCCTCTATCGTGATCATCTTGTTTATGCCGATAGGCTGATCGAAATATGATTCAGCAAGCCTTCCGCCGATCACTATCACATTCATATCTGCTGAATCGAGGAATCTTCCCTTGTCTATCTCAAGCGTCGTGATTTGGCTCCAGACTTTCTGATCGACACCTGTCAGTGTCACTGATCCGGTCTTACCAAGATAAGACATATCGACATAACCTCTGATGTTCGTGTCGATAAGCAAAAGATCTGATATCCCTTTTAACGCCTGAAGATCCGCCCGGTCAAGGACTACCTCTTCCTCTGTAGCGCTGCTCGCCCCGCTGTCTCTGCTCCGCCCCATCAATGTTCTGCTCGAAGAGTAACCAGGGGTTATGGTGATGATATCAGCACCGAGATCGCCGAGCTGGCTGTCCATGCTCGCTTCCATCCCTTCGCCAAGAGAGATGATAGCTATGACTGATGCTACACCTATGACGATGCCGATGATTGTGAGCCAGCTTCGAAGCCTGCTATGCACGACCATGTTGAAGGCGTGCTTCAGGCATTTTATGGTCTTCATTTCTTTCCTGATTTCTTTTTCATGCGATACCAGACGAATCCAGCGATGAGCACTATCAAAGCGAGGAGTGGCCATTGGTATTTCGAGAGGAAACTCTCTTCCTGTACTGGCATTCGGCCTGATTTTGGGCTGACCGCCCCATCCGTCGTTGCAGAGACCATATTGACCTTGACCTCTTTTTCGACAGACAACCGTTCTCCTCGTGTATCTGTATAATCCACCTGTATGAGTACTGATGGATCTGAACTTGTCGTCCTACCCTGCTGCAACGCGAAGCTTGCGACAGTATAATCCCCCTTATTGAGGTTTCCTATGATCATAGAGTTCGATCCGGTCACTCTCCACCCATCCTGTTCAGGGATGACTATCGAGACAGAATATGCAGGGTTGCTTCCTATATTCGCGATGGTGAAAGATGTCCCGCTGCTCGTCGTCTCTGAGAACGCGACTTCGAAATCAGTCTCTCCTCCGACATATACCCCTGCGATCGTAGATATTGAATTCGATCCGCCATTGATCGGATCATCATAGATAAGATGCAGGTTTAACTTGTATAATCCAGGATCTGCGTTCGTGTCTGCGATGACCGAATATTCAAGCATAGCACTCTCTCCTATCTCGAGGTATTTGACGTATTTGGTATTATCGCTTCCGACAGGGAGTATGATCTCATCTTCGTTCTCCCAATAGAACTGAAGGTTCTTGAGGGGGGCATTCCCGACATTGTTGATCGTGAATGTCAGGCTGCTGTCTTTCCCGGGTATGAGGACAGACTTGTCGATGTGTATGACCTCTGCGTTATCCTGGTTCTTGACATCTAGGGATAGAGTCTTCTGCACCTCAGCTCCTGATCCTTCCTCATAGTATTTCACATTAAGATCATAATTTCCTGCAGGTGCGTCCTGTGCGACTCTCAGCCGATACTTGACGATTTTCATGTTCTCGTCAGTCTGGAATCCCTGGATAGTCCCAAGTTCCTGGATCTCTTCGGTTCCGGGGACGAGTTCGAATGGATAATCCGGATCTATCTCAAGGATCAGATTCCCTACTGGTTCCCCCCCACTATTCTCGACTCCGAACCTGACCTCGACTATGCCTCCTGCGATTGCAGGATCAGGGTCCTGGTTGATGACGCTTACAGATATCACCTTGACACTTGTGATATCTGCTGATACAGCTACCGCGAATACTGCTATCATTATTGCAATAATTCCGATTATTCCCATTGATCGTTTCATTTTTTTACCTCAGATTATTTGTTGAGATCTTGATTATCTCACCATCTTTCAGTTCAACGCTTGTCTTTGCGTATTTTGATAGTTTAAGGTCGTGTGTGACCATGATGATCGTCTTGCCTTCCTCTTTCCACAGCCTATGGAGTGTATCGAGAATTTCCTTACCTGTCACACTGTCAAGCGCACCGGTAGGTTCGTCTGCCAGGATGACATCCGGGTCTGCGACAAGGCTCCTTGCGATAGACACTCTTTGTTGCTGACCTCCTGAAAGCTGGGACGGAAGGTGGTGGCTCTTGTCTGTCAGACCTACGATATCAAGTATCTTTTCAGTGCGTTCTTTTGCTTCATGATCAGACATCTCAAGGAATTCCATCGGTAGCATCACGTTGTCAAATGCGGTCATTGAAGGTATCAGGTTATATTGCTGAAATATGAATCCGACTCTCTTCCCTCTGAATGTAGCGAGATCAGATTCTGTCATCAGGCTGATATCTTTTGAATCGAGAGATATCTTTCCTTTTGACGGGGTGTCAAGACAGCCGATGAGGTTCATCATAGTCGATTTTCCGCTGCCTGAAGCGCCTATGATAGCTACGAAATCCCCTTTCTTGATCTCGATATCGACTCCGCGGAGTGCAGGGACATCTACTTCGCCCATCCTGTATATCTTCCAGACATTCTCGAATTTGATAAGAGTCTGTTTCATAGTACGTGATGTCATTGTTAGCCCTTAAAAATATATCTTTATCACTCCTTCACACAATCTGTCTTATAAACTAGAAGAAGACAAGATGTACACTTAAGGTCCACATTTTTTATATATCCTCCCCTCTCCTCCTTCATTATGCCGCCTATGATGCCATTCCACATGCATAACTCATTTGTCTCAGGTATAGAGCTTTTGTATACACTGATAATTGTTATCATCTGCTTCATGATCTATTTTCTAACTAAAGAGATATATGATCTCACGAAACATAAAGGTATCAAGCATTTCAGGAGCGCATTTTTCTTCTTCGGCTTGGCCTACATCTCTTCGTTCCTGGTATACTTGTTCATGTTTTCCACTTGGACTATGGATATGATGGGTCCAAGACGCTCTTTATGGATGATATCGCTTGTGCCGCTCAGCTATTTCAGTACGCTCGCGATAATGAATCTTGCTTACAGCACTGCATGGAAGGATATCGACGAGAATAAGTTCATCTGGCTCGCGGTCACAGTTTCATTCATTGTTTCTCTGGTCGTGTTGATCATGCATGCTCCTATGATCCTGTTTTTATTCCAGGTATTCCTCTTGATTCTCATATTGATATCTGTTTTCAGGAAGAGATCAAAGAAGATGTTGCAGATGAGGATCATGTATCTGCTGCTGGCAGCATTCTGGATCATGAACCTCCTCGCGATCGGGTCATCAAGGTTCCTACGGGAAGACGTTCGCCTGATAATCCAGGCATCATCGATAATAATATTCAGTATACTTCTCTACAAGGTAATAAAGTGGGTACGATGAGGAAAAGGGACAGGCTTGAAGTCATCCATGATATCTTAAATATAATCAGCGAACGTGATAATTCAATAAAGCCCACTCCATTGCTGAGATTCTCGAATCTCTCCTCACAAAGATTCTCTGAATACCTCCACGAGCTCTTAGAGAAAGAGTTAGTTAGAGAAGGGATAGACAAAAAAAAGCGACGTTACCTCACTCTGACTGATAAAGGTTTCCGTTACTTAGAGAGATACAAGACCATAACAGGATTCATAGATGACTTTGGGCTATAGTACATTCATACGCCTTCTTCTTCTCTTCCCACCCAGGTAGGTCCTTGCCAGTGAGACAGTAAGTGCAAATGTCCTCCCCGCACATAGATTCAAGATCTGATACCTCTCCGAAATAGAACTTGATCTTATCTAGATCCAAGAATATCTTTCCTTCAGATTTTATAGCACTATACT
>JAUUYB010000139.1 GCA_030590605.1 Candidatus Woesearchaeota archaeon | reverse complement strand
TGGGCTATTATGAAATCCTATTCCTTCGGAAGCTACTATCTTCCTCGCTATTGATTACTTTCATCGAGAAGCCTGCGTTCCCGTAGGGACCACCCCCCTCGCGACGGCTCCAATGTGTTCAGAGTAGAAGCTCGGACTGACGATAGTAGCGAGGATTTCATAATAGCCGAAATGATGGGTAAACTTATATACTGATTTATTATTAAAAGAAACAATGGATAAGTACATCAAGATCTGTCCTCAATGCGGGAGCACAGACATAGGAGTGCCTAAGGCGGGTATGGATTTGAGGTTCACGATCCCTGACCATTGCAGGAATTGTGATTTTCAAGGGATATTTCCAGAGATAGATCCTTCTGGAATCGATAGATTCAGGAAAGAAATCGAAAATCATAAAGAGGATAAATTTAAATAAATCAATAACGTAATTCTACCTATGAAATGGTTAGGGTCAGTCTTGAGCGTTCTTTTCATGCTGTCTATAGTGATGCTGGCGGCTGTGACCCAAGGATTCTACAACCTATTTCTCCTCATATACGCTGCATATGGAGGTCTATTCATCTACTGGGCTTTCAAGGATACATGGGAAGAGAGATGGGAATCAGTCAAGACCATAGGAGTAGTGGCGTTGATATTCACGATCGCACTCATCATTGAAAGTGTCGTGCTAAAATTTGCAATGAGCAGCCTGGATCCAGGTATTCCCGGTGCAGTCCCTATGTTCGCTACTCCGAGCGTATTCTTTGTCATAAGTCTGGGAATGATATTTGTGGCAGTCCCTGCATTTTTCGCTTTCCTGGATGGGCTCACCAAACCAGATCCAGACGGTCTTGTGAGGAATCCGGTACTGGTATTTTTCTATATGCTGATGACTTTCGGGGTATACAACTTCTTTTGGTTCCTGTCTCTCAAGAAAGGGCTCCAAAAAAGCGGTATCGAAACAGCAACACTCTGGTGGTTCATGCTTCCTGTGGTAGGCATGATAATCATCTATATCAGGTTCTCTGAAGCGCTTGAAGAAAAGACGAAAAGAACCTTTTGGCTATGGTTCCTGATATTCTTCTTCCTAAACGGATTGGATGTAGTCGTCAATCAGGCTATATTGAACAGTGATTTGAAGCAAGGGTAACGTCATCTTCTGTCTGCAAGCACCAGCGCTACCATCGCCTCTGCTACAGGAACTATCCGGGGGACCAGGCAGGGATCATGTCTTCCCTCTATCCCTATAATGGTCTCTTCTCCAGATATGGATATCATCTTCTGCTTCTTTCCGATAGATGATGTAGGTTTCACAGCTATCCTGATGATGAGATCCTGGCCTGTCGATATCCCTCCAGCGATCCCTCCAGCATTATTCGAAGTGAATCCTTCCTTATTCATCTGATCATTATGTGCGCTTCCTTTCATCTCTGCACAGGAGAACCCTGAACCTATCTCGACGCCTTTCACTCCGCCGATGCTCATGAGAGCTGCTGCAAGAAGAGAGTCAAGCTTTCCGAAGATGGGGTCGCCGGTTCCGGCATGCATGGCTGAAACTATGATCTCGATGATGCCTCCGATGGAATCACTCTCAGCCTTAGCAGCCTCGATTTCCGCTACCATCTTCTTGGCTGCATCTTTATCTGGAGACCTGACAGGATTATTTTCTATCTCTTCAAGGTCGCGCTTTTTTGCTACGATACTGCCTATCTGGACAGCGTACGCCTTGATATCTGCGTCTATGATCTTCTTCGCGATAGCTCCTGCTGCGACTCTTGCTGCAGTCTCTCTTCCAGAACTCCTTCCACCGCCCCGATGATCCCTGTGACCATACTTTACGAAATAAGCCATATCAGCATGACCCGGCCTGAACACATCTTTCAGATGGTCATATGATTTAGGATCGCTGTCCTCGTTCATAATCATGAGTGAGATAGGGGTTCCAGTGGTCTTTCCTTCGAAGACTCCTGAGAGTATCTCTACCCTGTCAGATTCTTTCCTATCAGTTGTTATTGTCGATTGACCTGGTTTCCTCCTATCGAGGTCAGATTGGATGTCTGACTCTTTCAGAGGCAATCCTGCCGGGCAGCCATCAATGACTGCTCCTATCGCCTTGCCATGGGATTCTCCCCATGTAGTCACCTTAAACGATGTCCCGAATGTGTTGGTCATGCTCCTTCCTCCAAACTGTAGGATTCCTTGAACAGGCGATGCATGATGTCATCGATCAAAGCCGGATCCATTTCAGGGAACTCTGTCTTGAGCCTGATGAGAATATCTTCCTCACGTTCAGGGACCCGTACTGAAGATCCTTCGTCCTTCTTCACATCTCCGATCTCCTTTGCTATCATCAGTCTTTTCCTTATCAGCCTGAAGAGTTCGTCATCGATCTTATCGATCTCTTTTCTCAGTGATCCTATCATTCTTTGATCTTCTCCTGAATCCTTTTTCCGAAATGCCTTCCGGTATCATCAATCCTTACCAGCACTTTGTCTCCGGTTTTTAGTCCTGTTATGGACTTATGGCCATCTTTAGTGACCAGGCGGATAGTCTCTGCATTCTGAAGTATTATACCTGAACTCTTGCCATCTATCTTCGCTTCTACAAGGATCAAAGCACGTTCCTCGATCTTGTTCCTTCCGACAACAGCTTCTTTTGTAGATCCATTCCGTTCTACGATAAGTACAGTGTCTCCAGGAGATATCTCTGCAAGATACTTGGTCTTGTCTCCTGACAATAAGCCGTACGCATGTATGCCTCCTGCATTTACACGAAACGGCCTGGTAGCGCAATATTCTGATCTTACTGATTCAGCATGAATGAGGAACATGAAGTTAGATGTGTTTCCGACAAGCATTCCCATACCTTCGCCCATCATCGTACATGTATCGATACATGAACGTTCTCCTTTTCCGAGATCCTGGACCTTTGTGACAGTCGCTTCGACTAATTGTATCTTCATGCTGTCTTTAGAGAGCGCATCAACCGCTTTCCTGACCTCTGCAGCTGAATCAGGTCTCAAGACTATCCCTTCAACACCTTTCTCGAGTATGCCTTGCATCATC
>JAUUYB010000065.1 GCA_030590605.1 Candidatus Woesearchaeota archaeon | reverse complement strand
TTTCCCTGCGATCTTGAAATTGATCATAAGAGTCCTTATGGTCTCTTGAAGGATCGTGTCCCGGTCTTCATCTTCAGCCATGAGCGCGGTCTGTAGGAGCCTGAGCGATTTTACGAATACTGGGTTTATCTCTACCCATTGTGGGATATAAGGCTCGAACGCTTCTCCAAGACTTGTCACATCCTTTCGTGTGACCCGATTGACTATATCTTCGAATTCAAGCTTAAGGACCCCTTTTATCTGCTTGGATGTCTCGATGAATGCATATTCGAAACTTGTCCTCATAGAGATGAAGTTAGTCATCGAAAGGACTGCCCGAAGCATCTGCTCGCTATAATTCATGAGCTCTTGAGAATAATAGATATGTACTGGATAGATATATGCTATCATGGCGATGATCAGGCCTAGGAACAGGAAATATCCTGCAATACTTGGAAGAAAGAACGATATTAGGTAATATATCATAAAAACGATGCCAAGAAGTACCAAAGTGGTCGCTGTGACCTCTTTCGAGGTGTATTTGAACCGGATGAAAGAAAGTTTTTTTTGGTCAGATTCAAGGGAGATACCTATAGGTACTGCTCTTCCTAACTCATAGATATCAATTATCTTCATGTTACCCCCCTATTTGAATATATGTTTGATCTTGGATACGTAAAAATCTTCTGCAGGCTCGTTAGTAGGCTCAGTCCGTTTTTGGATAGATTCAGAGATAAACTTTTCTTCGTATGCCTTTGTCTTTTTTCTGGATCCTACTGTCTGAGTCATCTGGACCTTGAATATATCAGCGGCTTTTTGGAGAAACTCTGTCTTGAATTGTTCCAATTTCTGGTCATTCTCAAGAGGGAGCAACCGTTCAAAAAGTTTTGTGAATGCTATGTTCGTCGGTGAGATATATTTTGCTTCCAGATGGTCGGGTTTTGTGGCAAGCCTGATTGCCTGCGCTTTCGCCCATCCCCTCAGTTGGATCTCCTTCAAGACATCATTGTAGTCTTTATATCCTTGAGATACTTTGAGTATCTGTTTCAGGAGTATCGATTTTCCGTTCAAGAGATCATCGGTTGGTTCCAGTTGGTCAGTCTTAGGATTCCATACGAGCAGATCCTGAAATTCTGGTTCTTCCTTATCTTTCCATTCCTTCAGGACCTCTGTTACCGAAAGTACTCTCCTCACCCGCTTCAGCCCGCCAGGAAGCTTGATCTGGTTTACGATTATGATCAGGTCTGTCACTTTGAATGAGCCTGGTGGCACGCCAAGGTCATTCACTACCCTGTCAAAAACTCCGTATGGTGAGTCGCCGTGGATTGTCCCTGCCACTACATTTGCCATCGCTCCTACCCTCATCGCTTCATAGAGGACTGTCGCTTCCTTGCTCCTTATCTCTCCGATTATCAGGCAGGAGTCCCCTAACCTAAGAGATGTTCGAAGGCCGGTATCGAATGGCATCTCGAATCCCGACTTGGATAGCGCTGACCTGACCTTCAGAGGGAGGATGTCATAACCGAGGCTCTTGTATGCATCGATAGGAAGTTCTTGTGTATCTTCTATGGTGATCATCCTGAATTTCGGTAGCAGTTCTAGTATGAGCGATCCAAGAAGAGCTGTCTTTCCCGATCCTCTCGGGCCTGCGACCAGGAACGAACGGCCTTGTGTAATCGCAAGGCTCATCAGCCCTGCAAACCATGGGTTGATCGATTTCTTGGTGATGAAAAGGGGCAGTGTCCATGGGTTCTCTCGATGTTTTCGGATGGAATAAGCGGTTCCGAATATGGAAAACGGATTTATGATAGCTGCGACCCTCGCTTTCTGGTTCTCGATCACGATCTCTCCGTCCAGCTGTGGCTGTGCCCTGTTGAGCGGTCTTGATGTAGCGACCTTTAATCGTACTGCGAGGTAGTTCAGGGATTCATCACTTGAAAAGATATTTGAGATGCATTCATCGTAGTCTGCGTGGATGACCCTGATCGCAGTCTTGTAAGCAGGAGGGTTTATGTTGATTTCAAGGACTTTTTCATCAAAGAGAAGATGCTCTAGTATCCCGTATTCCAGATACCACCTCTTGATGATCGGGTCACTTACTTTACCGGTCTCCTTGAAGCTCTCAGAACGCTTGTAGAGTTTTCTTAGTTCATGGAAACTCACATTCATTTCAGGGACCATCATATAATAGATATAGCCCACTCCATCAGTATTTTCATAGATAGATACAGTAGCTCCGGTCTTGAGTTGATACTGGTCGACTAGCTTGATATTGTTGACAAGCGGTTGGAATCTGACGTCGACGAAAAACGGCTCTACAGAGATAAGTTTGCCTTTATCATCATATTCCTTTGTGAAAAGACGGGTCTTGAGTCTCACCCTATCGAATTCTTTTGTGATAAGAGGACATTTATGGCATCGTTTGGAAAGGTTAGGTGAAGAAGGAAGATACTCATCATGGAATGGGCATTTTGTACAGTCAACTACTGCGACCTCATGTTCATCATAAATCATAACAGGATTTTCTTGTTTAGCGTATATAAGATTTTGTTATTATTATTGAAAGGTAAAAGAGAAAAATAGAATTTTGTTATCATCTGTCCCGCAATGTTTATATAAGAATAAAGATATGAATCGATTCGATGGAAGAGACTATATGGATATATATCGGAGTGATTTCAGTAATCATTGCATTCGGGATCATTTTCTCCAATTTCAAAGATTTTAGGGAGGAATCCAAGATGAGTAAGATTGAATGGACTCTCGCAAAATATACTGCAGACTATAATTTTGTCTGTAAAGCAGCGATCAAGACAAAGATATCTTCAAAGATCACCCTCCCCTCAGGCTCGATTTTGAACATATCGACTAACAGGACCTGCGTGAACCTAGATGGTGATGTGAGATGCACTCTGCTTGATTGCAGTGTTGATAAAGAATATATTCTCGACCTGAACACTACCATGTTATCCAGGTCTGTCTCATTCCTCGATTACAAATGCACCATAGAAAGAATAAGTGAAAATGTTACAGTGGTTTGTCAAGGGTAATTCAGCAGCCAACGCCATATTATGGGTGTTAACCCTCCTGATCGGCATCATCTGCTTCCTTTGGATGTTCCAGACAGTGGATCCCACAAATGTCCAGACTGTTGACCTGATCTATAAGGATCTCGAGATCCTGCAATTGAAATTAAGCACTGCCTGTGAAGTTTACACTTATGATTCAGACTTCAATCCCATGCTTCCTTATGGGAACCTGACATTTGATCGTGCAGAGGTATGCATCACTGCGGATGAGATGACTGCTTGCTCACCTTTAGTATGCAATACTCTCCTTGACGAAAATATTGAGATCGCTGGAATCACGACTATCCATATCAAGAAGGACACCTTAGGTGTTTATAGCATAACATGAGAAAAAAAAAGGGGTTTGTTGAGATATTGACTACGTTCTTTCTTCTAGTGGTGATGGTGGGGGTAGCGATCGCGTTCGTCGGATTCAACAAGGGTTTTCTCGTCATACAGCATAAGGTGAATGATGAGCTTTCTGATTTTACGACATCCCATATCGTCAGGGAGAAACTCACTTCCTGTTTCGGTATAGTCATGGACCCTGATAATATCACAGCTCTGAAGTGCAGGGATGACAATCTATTGGAAGTGGATCTTTTGGCTAACATGATCCATAGCTTCTACATAAACCAGACTGATCATTATAATTGCAAGGATATGGATTGGGAATGGACAGCCCCAAATGCTATAGCATCAGCAGAATCTGAATATCATTATTATGTACCTATAAGGAATAAGACACATAACCTGGTGTGCATGGGAGAATTGACAATCAGGATTTAAGATGGCAATGGTCGATAATATCGTAACAGGGATCTTGGTAGCACTGATATTCATAGCAGCAGGGTTCATCTTTTTCCAGACCCAGACTAAGCAGAATATAGAGCGGCTTGAACAAAAACAGATGTTCTTCTTGCATGATAACTTAGAGGTCGACGTAGATTCATTTCTTCTCTTCACAGAAAACGATACCCATAAGGACTTCGCCACACTGATCTCTTATGCGATATACCGGAGACGAGACAATTTCTCTGTCTTCGATCCTCTGGATCCCGATAAAGCTATCAATATCACGAAAGAGATCAACTACACCTTGACAAAGATGTTTGGAACAGGCAATTTCTTCCTCAACATCACTCCTGAGATCTATGATATCGGTATCAGTTTCATATTGGACGGGTCTGACAGCCTTACAGCTGAAAGGGATCAGCTAAGGGCTGATCTGGTATCCATAGTCACCTCTGCACTGATCGGGGATAGGACAATCTTAGTGAGTGTCTACATCATATCTCAGGATGACTCAAAATGTACAGATTTTGCGACAGAAGTAGCTACCCTCAATTCAATAGGGCCGGAGGTTCAGGCTCTTTGTACTGTCATCCATGGGGATCATGATACTGGTGACGCTGGGGAGGCTGGTAGATGCATGTACCCGACTATCTATGATGAGGTGGATTCTTTCAAATCCCTATACGAAATTTATCCACCTTATGACTTTGGAGGGCATAATAAGACAGAAAGAGCTTGGTTCACATTCTATGAGGCTGATTGGGCTGCAGGGACTGCTTATTCTATCGGTAAATCTGATGAAGGGGGAATGGCTAGGGTCAACCTGCATTTCCCTATGGCAGGAGAACTCTCAACTGGTTCTGCAGGAGATGAATGTTATACTGGCGAAGATTTTGTGTATTCAGATGAACGCACATTGTGTAATTTCTGTAATATCACTTGTATAGATAATGGCGTGGTCGATACTGACGAAGAGAACAGGTCATGGAATATAGTCCAGAAAGCTATAAATATCGCTGTAGATAAGAACCAGGTCATCTGCCCGATTTTCGCTTGGAACGCTAATTATTATACTCCTACAGCAGATCCTGCTTATGACGCTGCCTGGGATCTTTGGGTGTCTATCTATAATTCGTTGTATAACCCAACTCCAAATATTGTAGAGGATGCAGATTCTTCGCTTTGTGAAGCGCCTGGCTGTGCCTGTACAGGGGATAGATTCCATGTAGGGTATCACCCAGAATGTATTAATGAAGTGAAGTGGCAGATGCAACAGATGGCTGATGATACAGACGGGATCTATTCAGAACTTGCAACTCCGGCAGATATCTCTACAGCTGTCCAAAATGCAGTTGATACATATAAGGAGCCCTACAAGATTGTGATCGGAGAATATGATGGGGATAGGGAGCAATTGGTATATGAAAAGAATATCCCTATGCCTGTAGGGACTGACTTCGTCAAGATGTATTTACATGTATATCAATAACTCGAACCGATGACCTTTCCCCAATACTAAAGTGTGGAGTATTTGCCTTTGAACCGAGGAATTGAAAATCTCTGTGCGAGATTTTCAATAGTTTCTTAAGGATTGAAATGAATCTATTTAAGTAAATATTATAAAGGTCAAATACCAGAAACATAAAATCTAGAAAAAAATGAGGTAATCCCAATGGATAAAAAAGGAAACGCCATCTTCTTTGTTCTTGCAGTCGCTATAGCATTAGTATCGATCTTAGTCTTCACAGATCGGGCATATGTCGATTCTGGCGGCGACCTTACAAAAGAGAATGCAGATGTCGTAATAGACTTGACACTTAAGACTGCGATCCACAAAGGTATAATGGATTTCGCAAAGAACGGATTCTCGAATGATGAATCTTCTACAAGCACTATGGGAACGACAATGGGAACTCCTGCATGGTTCTGCAATTTCGCTCTTCCTCCCGATATGCAAGAGTCTAATGATGCTCTGGAGAGATGGGTAAGGACTCATGTTGATGCTGCTATCACCAGCTACAATTCTGAGTATGAAGATTTCGAGATCACATGGGCAGGAGACATGGTCGTGGATTTCACATCAGGTGGAACTGCAGGGATAGACACACTTCCAGATGACCAATTCAGCCTGGTCCTAAAGGATATAACAGTCAAGACCCAGGATGGAGATGATATAATAACAGAAGTCACAGACGTCCCTTTCACGACGAGCTGGAAGCTCTGGCAGATCTACAAGGAACAGCATCTTTGGATGGACATTCACGCAGGAGATGTCACTAAAGAGATTGCAGACATCCTCGAAAGCAAGGAATGCAAGATCAGGATGTGTGATTGTGGAGGGGCTGATTTCAAGGCTATCGTGGACGCTCTTATACTTGACAGGACA
>JAUUYB010000114.1 GCA_030590605.1 Candidatus Woesearchaeota archaeon | reverse complement strand
TATGTTGATAATATTGAAAAAAAGAATTCAAGAGTTTTTAAAAATGAAAAGGATGCTTTAAGAAAAGGGTATGTTCCTTGCCATATATGTATTCCTCCAAATAAAGATTGATTGTTTGTGGGTCAAACACTTTTTCAATTAAAGTATCAGGTTGAATGAACATTACCTAATCAAGAACAGGATCGAACTGTATATCCGCTTTCACTTCTTTGAATTTCTTTCCATAGATGAATATGTTTTCCCAGAATATGCCTTTCTTCCTTTCTACCGTGACGACGAATCCTGCTTCCCTGAAGAAGTGCTTGATCCGAGCGTCCTTGACCAGCCAGTCGACAGTAGGTATGATGTGGAAGAATTTGTCGTATTCCACGAAGCAGATCTTCCCGTCTATCGCTAGCCTGCGGTTCATGTGGAGTAGGACGTTCCTGATCTTATCTACATAACCGAGTGCTGCGATCCCTACGATCAGGTCGACTGTAGGGATGCCTGGATGGATCCTCCAGGAGTGATGTTTGTCGTGTATGGCGATGACATGGTCATGGTTACGTTGTTGGAACCGTTTTCTTGCGAGCTTGATGTTGACCTCGGAGATATCAGTTGCGTAGACTTTGCCGTCTTTGCCGACTTCCTCTGCAAGATGCATCGTGAGTGTGCCCACTGAACATCCGAATTCAAGCAGGGTCTGTCCTTTTATTTCTCCGACAAGCCTTATTATCTCTTTCCTGACAGAGCGGGGCACCATGAGACGTTCTGTGTAGAGTGTCAGGTAGGCGATGAGGTTATCGATCTTTCTGACCATTTTTGCGTCATAGTAGATCTCGATAAGGAAGAATAGAGGTATACCTAATGCTACTAAAGAGAGTGCGAAGAGTATGGACTTTATGGAATTAGGGTCTGACCGGATATAGAACATGAGGAGGGATAGGAAGAACGTGATTACGATTGCCGGTCCGACCTTGCCCCAGGGCGCTTTGTAGTGTCTTTTTGTATTGGGTTGGGTGTATCTGAGGATGATGACTGAGAAGAGCACGATGCAGTATAAGATGAGCAGCAGCGGAACAAGGATGTGGAGCAGTTGGTAGTATGAGCCGGCTCCTACGATTACGAGGGTGGAGGAGAGGAAGAACTGTAGGATTATCGCTTTGTGTGGGGTGTTGAATTTTGGGTGGACATCCTTGAATTGGTAGAGGAAGAGCTTGTCTTTGGCCATGGCGTGGATCAGTCTTGGTGAGGATACGATCCAGTCAGCTACTGATCCGATGATTGCCATGTACACGAGCAGTGCAAATATCTTGACTCCGAGACCGCCGTAGAACAGGTTGGCAAGGGCGCTTATAGGTGCTGCTGAGGCGCCGAATTCAGACCACCCCATTGAACCGATTGAGATGAAGACGAAAAGCAAAGAGATTCCTGCGATGATCACTGTTCCTGTCACAAGCGCCTTTGGCATGACCTTGGCGCCGTCTTTGACTTCTCCTGCGAGGAATGTCGGGGATTCCCATCCGAAGAACGTCTCTGCTATGAAGAATATTGCGAGGAAGATAGAGAATGAACCAAGGGGGATGAATGGGTCGAGGTTGCTTAAGGAAGCATGGAACAGACCAGGCACGATAACTGCAAAAAGCGTTCCAAGTGTGATGAATGAGAACGTTACAAGCATCGTTGCAGAGGTCTTCATTCCTGTGTATGCGATTACGCTGAATGCAAGCAGGAGGACGATTGAGACTATGATGACAGGGATACTCGAACCGACTGGAAGTAGGTAGCGTATGGCACCTAGGATGAGCATCGCGATTGTGATATTTCCTGTGATGAGGTTTAGCCATCCGACTAAGAAAGATCCGAATCTTCCATATGCATGTTTTGAGAATTCATATACTCCTCCGGATTTTGGGAACATGGATGTGAGTTCACCGAAGCACATTGCGATATAGATGGCGATTATTGAGAAGATGAGCCAGGAGATTAAAGAGGCAGGTCCTGCTATCTTGGCTCCGAGCGCTGGCAGGAAGAATATCCCTGTTCCCATCATCGAATTTATCGTGATGAGTAGGATTACTTTGTAGGATAGCACCCTCTTTAGTTCTGCCATGGTAAATCAGCTGATAGTGATGGATGCTCAATTTAAGTTTATAAAAGATAGTGAGCACTTTGATGTAGTTATCATCCCCGACATAATATTTACCACTATATAGTGACTAATAAATAGAAAGATTTATAAAGTATCTCAACCAGAAGGTTTAAAATCAGTTAGTTATGATTGAATCTGAAAAAATGAGGATAAGCAACCCCCCGCACTTTTGGGCAACAGTAGTTCCTGTAGCTGCAGCTCTTGCATGCTTGGCGTCTGAGAGAAACTGGTTTGATTATACTCCGCCAAAAGAGAAACCTCCTATTGCTGTACATGATCTAAAGATAAGACCTTCAGTCCCTGATATTTCTAAGACCTATAAGAAACCAAGACAAAGTGATACTGATAAGAGATATGAGGGTGGCAAAGAAAAGAAATTGCCTGATGGATATAAGCAAAGTCCTACCCCTGGTGTCTTGAACAAGACAGATTGGGATAAAAAGATTTCAGATTTCCGTAAGGGCGTTTCGGGGTTATGGGAATTGGGTACCGACGGCGTTTCCGAAATTTGGAAAGATATATCTCCTTTTTCGTCTGACGACAAAGAAATCAAGAGTCCAGCTCCAGAAGATTCAAAAGATCTTTCCTTAGACCAAAGAGTCGACAGGACATTATCTGCTATCGATTATGATCCTAAAGGCACTCGCATCCAGTACCTTGATGGTATGGGGATCGATGCAGTGAAGAAAGGTTCTATCGATGACCAGATTGAATTTTCAGCTGAAAGATATGGCTTCGACCCGGAGCTCTCACATAAGATCGCAAAAAAAGAATCTGATCTAAAACAGCTAAAAGATGGAAAACCTCATACTTCTAAGAAAGGAGCGGTCGGACTTTATCAGATCATGCCTGGCAGGGCGGCATTCAGGGATATGTTCGACTTGACCTTCAATCCAGGCAGGCAGGGTGCTGAAAAGAAGAAGAACCTTGATGTCCATGCATATGTGATGAATATCATTAAACCTAATCTTGAGGGAGTTCTCGGAGGAGAGATGAGTCAGGATATTGGGGCGATTTACCTGGATCGACAAAAACAGTCAGGTACTGTAAGCAGTGCAGATATCGAGATCAGGAAAGCTAAGAGACTAAAGAAAAAGAAAGGGCAGAAATGGTATGCTGAAAAGGTCTCAAAGAACAAGGTCCGTAAACTGGTTGCTAAGAGGAAACTAGAAACGCTCAATGATGCGATAGAGTTCTTCCATGATTCAGCTTGGGAAAAAGTCAAGTGGGATTATGCGGTAAACGCGGAGATTGGAAATTCGTATCACGCATTCCTTGCGATCAAGGCCAGTAAAGGGAATCCGAACCTTAATGCAAAAGCTCTGACTTATTCCTTGTCCTGTGCAAATGCTGGAGAAAGACATGTAAAAGCTGCAAAAGGATTGCCTGATTTCAAGGAGACGAACAGATATGTCGATCTTATCCTCAACGAAGGATATCTTGCAGACAAAGGGATTATCGTTGCAATCCATGGTGCGACTCCTTTTGGGATATCGAAGAAATATGGGGTCCCATTGAAAGATTTTATTCGGATGAACAGTTTGAAAGGCAAGCAAATGCAGGCAGGGAACGTATATCGGATCAGGCGGGGAGCAGATACGAATCTTATCGCCTATACCATGCCAAATTTTAAATAGAATCATTCTTTCCAAGAATAGATGGGGAAACTGGAAGATTTCAAGATTTCTTTTGATTATGCGATGGATAGGAATGAGACTCTTGTCTTTACCTGTAATTGTCAGGTCCAATATTCCGGCCGGGCAGAATCTTATCTTCCTGATGGGGATAGGGTAATCATAATCAAGTCTGACAAGACTTTGCTTATCCATCAGCCGAATGGAAACACTCCGGTAAATTATATGAAACCTGAGACAAGCCATGATCTGATAGTTGCTGAAAAAAAGATTATCATGAAAAGCAGGAATCTTGCCATCAAAGAATACCTTGACATCACCATAAATAAGATTCATTTCTTCGATTCCCATCCTCTTG
>JAUUYB010000146.1 GCA_030590605.1 Candidatus Woesearchaeota archaeon | reverse complement strand
TAGGTCTGCCTATGGAAGGGGACATAGCGACTTTGAAAGAAGAATTAGCGTCTATGCTCTGAATATATTTATAAAGAGTGATTGATTCTAGGCGGTTATGCCAATAGATAAAGAATTCTTGGATGAAGTAGCCTTAGAGGTCATATACATTACGATGACTGGTTTCGGTCAAGTAAGGGCTACATATGATGGCGAGATAATAGGTAGGGCTCCTTTCCGTGTAGATGG
Organism: Candidatus Woesearchaeota archaeon; assembly: GCA_030590605.1. GTDB lineage: Archaea > Nanobdellota > Nanobdellia > Woesearchaeales > JAUUYB01 > JAUUYB01. Next base: position 2,386 of record JAUUYB010000146.1, on the reverse strand, counting down.
ATTGGAACAAGACGAGGTCCAGCTCGGCTTCGGTACTCAGGCAATCTCTGTCAACGAGGCGTACCAGAAGAGAGGTCTTGCAGAGGCGATGTGCAAAGAGGCAATCGGCTATACTAAGAACCACATGGATCCGAAGAGATACATCCTCAACACGCAAGATAAAGGGATGGCAAAGGTAGCTGAGCGTCTTGGATTCTTAGGTGACACCGATTTCGCGGAGAAGTCTGGTTTCTATTGTTTCTTGAAAAATAACTATAACCACTCCACTTCCAGGAAGTGAGTAGAACAGCTTATGCAAGGGTCATATGCCCTGATCAATTTCTCGAATTCTGCAACGATAGTTTCCGGTTTGGTATGTTTCTCTAGAAGTTGAGGTAGTATACCTATGATATCATCTTCGATATTATGGAGGTTCATTGTTGTAGGCGCGATTATGTTCGCTTTCTTGATTATCCCTTTTGCATCGATCTCGTAGTCGTGGATCAGGATCCCTCGAGGCACCTCGACGATAGCGATTCCTCTGCCTTTCTTGAGCTTAGCAGGTATCGGTTTCTCATCTTTTAGCTTGAGTCCGGTTAGGAGTTCTATCATGCAGTCTAGTATGTGGACGACTTCTACAGCTTGTGCGAAATTATTGAGATAAGGATTGTGATTAGGGAATTTATATTTTGATTCCTTGACCGCCTTCTTCGCGTTCCGGGACATCATAGAGAAATTGTTATTGAGTCTTGCCTGGGCGCCTGTCATGAATGATTTTCCTTTTAGCCTCAGCTCTTTTGCGGAAGAGTATTTATTGATCGTCTCGACTAGGTGTTTCTTATAGTTATCTTGTTTTGTTGACAATCCCGCGCTTGATATGAGGCTTCCATCGAAATAGTTGAATCGTTCCTTCATCCGAAGCGAGACGTATTGGGTCTCTCTGTCATATGGGGGATATTTTAGTTTTCCGAAGATCTTGGCAGCCCGCATTGCGTCATCTTTGCTCTCTTTGATGCGTTTGACAAGTTCAGAAAGTTGTTTCTGTGTAGGTAGTTTGGCGAATCCGCCTATGACTGGTGTGAAGCAGTGGATCTCTCTGCCGCCGATGGCCTCTACGATATCGTTCGATAATCTTTTGAGTCTGAGTGCACGCTTGACTTCTGTCATGTGCTTCTTGGCCATGTCTATGGCGTTCCCGAATCCGAGGTATTCTGGGAGTGCAAGGAAGTAGTAATGGAGCACGTGGCTTTGGAATATGGATGCAAGGTTGATGATGTGGCGAAGGGTCTTGGTCTGCTTGGTGACTTTCATGCCTATTGCCTTCTCGACTGCGGTGAGCGCTGCGAGGAGGTGGGACTGTGAGCAGATGCCGCAGATTCGTGAAGTGATCTCTGCTGCCTCGAGATAGGTCCTTCCTTCGAGGAATCGTTCGAAGTCTCTTAGTCCTACGTCTGCTGACATATGGACCATCTCCACTTTTCCGTTTCTGACCTTTACTTGTAGTTTAGCATGGCCTTCTATCTTAGTGATATGGTCGAGCTTGAGCGATATATCTTTTTTAGTGCTTTTTTTTGCCATTTTCTATGTGTTGGTGCATCTTGTTCCCTGCGAATTTGACGTACATACGTTTGAGTTCTGATCTTTTGATCCCCATCTTTTTGAAGAGGTCGATATGTGCTTTGAAGTTTGCATCGCTGATAGGTCCTCTGCATCCTTCACAAGGCACACCGTTCCTGGTGCAGATCGCGTTGCAGCCACCCTGGGTGATCGGGCCCATGCAGAATTCTCCTTTCAGGAGCCAGCAACCGGTCTCCCTTTCCCTGCACTCGCTGCACACCGGATACTCGAAGATGTCAGGGGTTTTCCTGAGCAGCAGTTGTTTTACGACATAGGTGAATTCTTCTTTGGTGATCGGACATCCTCTGACATAGAAATCGACATCGACATATTCATCGATTCCTTTTGAGTCTATGAGATTCCTGTATCGTGGATTCTTGAGTTCTTTTTTTGTGAGCTTGATGCCCTTGTCAAAGTTCCGGATGGATTGTACTCCTCCTTCGACTGCGCAGGCTCCGATAGCGATAAGGATATTAGCTTTCTCTCTGATATCCTTGAGGACAGGAATCTGGTCTTTCTGGGTGATGGATCCTTCGACGATTGCGATATCATACGGACCTTCCTTGAACTTCTTCTTCATGAGGTGGAAGTGCACTATATTGAATTTTTGGAGCAGCTCAAGGAGGATCTCTTCCTGGTTGATGATTGCTATCTGGCAGCCTGAACAGCAGCTGAATGAGAATATCCCTAGTGTCGGTTTTGCAGTCATCTAATCCACCAAATTTTTTGCTGTATCATATCTGAATACTGGTCCATCCTTGCAGACATACTTGTTCTGCACAAGGCAGTG
>JAUUYB010000119.1 GCA_030590605.1 Candidatus Woesearchaeota archaeon | reverse complement strand
TTCTTCGCCAACCAATTCGACAGCAGGGATGGGAGCTTCTTCCATATATTATCTTTCCTGCTGTACCGCCACCCGCTGACTACATCATATATCCCAATCTTTGCGAGTAAGCGAGGGATGTCAGAAGGATCATTTTGCAGGTCGCCATCCATCGTGATGATGATCCTGCCTTTCGATAAATCGATTCCGGCAGAGAATGCGGCTGTCTGCCCGAAATTACGCTTTAGGTGAACAGGTCTGACATGACTGTCTTTCTTTGCGAGCCCATCAAGGAGCTCACCTGTATTATCTGAAGAACCATCATCGATGAACAGCAGCTCATATCTCTTCTTTAGCCTGTCCAAAGCATCTGTCAGCTCCCTGTGGAGCAGCAATATATTCTTCTCTTCGTTGTATACAGGTATGACAATCGATAAGTCCACTGATGTTCCCCCATGTTTTTTTAGTACGGTTGCCCCGCCATTTTATTAATGTTTCGTCAAGCTTGGCTATTATTAAATCCTATTCCTTCGGAAGCTACTATCTTCCTCGCTATCTCTTACTTTCATCGAGAAGCCTGCGTTCCCGTAGGGAGCATCCCCTCGCGACGGCTCTGATGTGTTCAGCGTGGAAGCTCGGACTGACGATAGTAGCGAGGATTTCATAATAGCCGCCAAGCTTAAATACTTCATTTTCCTATTCGACAGGACATGGAAAAGATTGAGGAAGGAGAAGCGATATTCTATGCTGATACCAAGAAGAAAATCTCCCGTGATCTTGAGGTATTCTACAATCCAGTGATGCGGTTCAACAGAGATATGACCCTTGTGGTCATCAATTCTATGGAAGGCGATTTGAGTGTAGGACTCCCTCTTGCGGGGACAGGGATCCGAGCGCTTCGGCTGCTGCTTGAGACCGACAAGGTCGGGAGTATAGATATCAATGATCATGACAAAGCTGCAGTCAAGACCATCCAAAAGAACCTCGATCTGAACAATCTCAAAGGAGACCACATCAAGGTCAGCGAGATGGATGCAAACGATTTCCTCCTCTCCAGCTGCGGCTATGATTATATCGACATAGACCCATTCGGTTCTCCTAACAACTTCCTCGATGCTGCAGTGAAACGGATCTCCAGAAGAGGCATACTTGCGGTAACAGCGACTGATACTGCTCCACTCTGCGGTACTTACCCAAGCGTCTGCAGAAGAAAGTACTGGGCTGAACCAGCCCGAACCCCGCATATGCATGAGGTCGGACTAAGGATACTCATCAGAAAAGTTCAACTGATAGGCATGCAATATGATAAGGCTCTTGTCCCGATACTGTCATATTATCGCGATCACTATTTTCGGATCTTCTTCAAATGCGTTAAGGGCAAGAAGAAGTGTGATGAGATCGTCAAGAAGTTCGGATATTACTCGTGGAATGTCCGGTCCGCGAGTCTTGAGTATGGGCAAGAGAGCGGAAGTGCAGGGCCGTTGTATCTAGGGGAACTATTCGACAGAAAACTGATGAAAGGAATCAAGAAAGAATCAACGTTTCTGGATATACTAAAAAACGAACTAGATCTCCCATTCTTCCATGACATCCACTCAATCTGCAAGGCTCACAAGATTGCACAGCTACCAAAATCAGACATCATCATCGATGAGCTGAAGAAAAAAGGATTCAAGGCGTCCAGAACGCACTTCACACCTAAAGGTATCAAAACAGATGCAAGTGCTGAAGAAATGAAGAGAATTCTAAAAAAATAACAAGATAAACAAGAAAAGAATATCTAAAAAGAATCTTTTATCCCAAAGCCCGCCTGACATCGACTGTCTCAGCGGATTGGACTCCCTCGATCGCGGTGATATCTTTCTCCAGATCGTCTGTCCCACCTTTTGCCTCGTCTGATACGAATATGATCTTGAGTGCCTTAAGGCCGAATGCGATAGGTTCAATCTCTGTCTTACCTACCTCAGTACCGAATGATACTACCAACTTCTTACATTCTTCGAGAACGACGTCGAGATCCACATCTGGACTCTCTGGCATAACCTTGATCGTAATCACTACCTGTGCCATAATTTTCCACCTCAGTTAGGGCCTACGAACCCACATTCAGGGCATTTGTACTTGGCTGCTATCTCTCGACAGTGCCTGCACCTGATAATCTTGAATTTCCCGCAATTCGGGCAGTCGAATAAAACTCCTCCCTTGGAATTCGCGACATCGACCTTGCATGAGATACAGATATCTTTTTTCATGATTGCACCTTATTATATTCTGATACGACCTTCACTATCTTCTTCAGGTTATCATTATTTACCGTAAGAGTATATGACTGGACTATTGTCTTCAATTCCTCAAGTGAATCCGGGAGAATGTCGATGATCTTATTGATATGGATATCCTTTAACCTAGGAATCTTCAGATCATCCAGATTCTTGTAGATTTCTTTTGCCTCCTTAGGCTTCATGGTGACTACGCTGTTCAGGTACTCATTCGTCTTGTTCGCCCTGAATGACAGCTCCTTATCCCGCTTCTCAATCTTCCCTAACTCTTCTTTGACTTCCACTAAGTTCATAGATTTTTCCTCAAGCAGTGTAGGTTTGACCATTTTATAATTTCCTCAGATGGACAGGGTGGACAATCAACGTCTTCGCCTTATTCATGTCTTTTACCGTCACTTCATAACAGAAGCCCCGCTTCTTTGTTATGACGCCGACAGCATTATGAAATCGTGGAAAATAGAGACCTTTTTGGTAAGCAGGCTCTGCAAGCAGGTTGACCCTGTCTCCTGTCTCGAATTTCTGGAAGAATCTCCTTAGAGAGAGCTTCCCTTTTTCTCGTTGAGACTTGCTGAACTTGTGCCTCGTCTTTCTTCTTGATGTTCCGATTCTGGTTGCCATTTTATCTCAAAACTATAACCATTCCAAGGATTCTATTTCAGTTTAAAAACCTTTTGGTTTACAGTAAATCAGTCTCCAATACCTCAATTAAAGGCCATCCCTCCTTATTTACCCTTAACTTCTGATGCTACTTCCTCGAATATTTTACTTGAACCATCATTTCAAAAAACCACAAATTTTATATACCTGTGAGTTCGGCTAGGTTTCATACGCGAGGTTTAAAATGAAGCGATTTTTATCCAATGTCATGTCACGAATAGGTATTAGCGAGACTGCAAATGATACACCTGCTGAAGACGGCTATGTTGAACTCGATACTGAGATGGATGATGCAAGCGCATCTTCGATGTTCGTCAGGACATTCATCATAAAGGAATTCGAAGATATCAAGATCATCCTTGACAAGCTCAGGAAAGGAAACACTATCTCACTTATCAATATCAAACCGCTCAAGGATAAGGATCTGGTCGAACTAAAAAGAGCGATCAACAAGCTCAAGAAGACCTGCGATGCAACAGAAGGAGAGATTGCAGGATTCGGAGAGGACTGGATCGTCGCAACACCTTCTTCAGTCAGGATACACAAGAACAAGCAGACAGAGACGATCGAGGAAGATAAGGAATTCGTCGAATAATGTCCAAAGCGTTTTTTATTCGTATTCTTGGGATCTCGCTTTCTGTATTGATGGTAATGAATTTTCTGTTCTTGATACTGCGTAAAATTGATGTCTGGTTCTTCTGGTCGATTGTTGTCTTTTGTGCGATCATGGCTTATTTTGGGATACCGTTTCTTAAGAAGATGAAATAAATTTCTTGAATTGTGTCTGGTTCTTGCTGTATAATCTGATTAGATTTCTTTCTTCTTACATAACGCTCCAGCTACGCCACCCCCCTTGGCGGAAGACGGACATGGGCTTTGCCCATATCCTACGGCCCACCCCGCAGGGGGCAGGTCCCCCGAGCCGACCTTCGCCAGGGGGTGGCTGCGCTTACGCTCAATTTCTCTAATCGATAGATATCTCTCGTCTT
>JAUUYB010000006.1 GCA_030590605.1 Candidatus Woesearchaeota archaeon | reverse complement strand
GCATCGACTAAGAGAACTTTTTTTTCTTTCGCTAATTCATACGCAAGAGAGGTAGCTATTGTAGATTTTCCAGTCCCTCCTTTCCCTCCTGTGATACCTATGATCTCAGCCATTTGAGCCCTTCTTCACGAATAACAGTGGAAAGATGATATCACTTAGACAGCAGGGGATCAGTACAGCGATGAAGAGGAACACAGAGATTATGATCATCAAGCTTAGGTTCATTGTTGACCCCAATGCCATTATGATATGGAACAGCGATGCCCATGTGCTAAGAAGCACATGCCCTGCATGAGGAAATTTAGTTGTTGGGTTAAAATAAGCGATTGTTATGCCTAATAATGCCAAAGGGTTGACTAACCACCATTTTTCTATGAATCCTAGATGAAGTCCCCTATTTGGAAGATCCAGCATGATTTCCCCGAGGTAAGGTATGATTGAATCGCTAAGTGTTGCTATGCCTATAGAACCGACATAACCGATCAATATAAGCATGACCGGGTTTACTTTCTTTGCATATATCTTATACATTGAAGCAGTGACTAATGCGCTTAATATCACATGGATCGGATGCAGCACATAAAATACGGTATAGGCAGTCTCTGAAGAGATTTTATAAAAAAACAGCATGATGACTATTCCGGTTATTGTTCCGAATGCTGTAAATGGGAGATGGTTTCTTAATTCTTGCAGTATGCTGCTTTTTTTCGTCATCGTGTATTCTCAAATCTCTCCAAATCTTCTTTTGTAGTCATTCTCTGCTTCAGTGCCCGCAGCTTTGAGTTTGCGAATCTAACTTATCAAGATTATCGATAGCTTCTTTTACTGTCTGATAATCCCCTGTCTTTAGGCATATCCCTTTTTCATTGAATAGCTGGATTGCACGCCCGCCGATCCCTAAAGCAAAAACCGTTGTCGGGTTTACAGCTTCAATGATCTGATCGACAGGAGATTTACTGGGGTCTGTGTGGTTTAACTTATTTTCAGTTATTTCAAGCTTTTTGGTTTCCACATCATACAGTCCAAAGAACGGTGCATGCCCAAAGTGATCAGAGACCTCTGAATCCATCCCTTTGTTGTCCAGGAGCGGGAAGAATATCCGTTCATCCGGTTTTGCAGTCTCAGTGCCTACAGTCTCAGTGCCTGCGTGACTTTCTGCTATATCGGTAATCTCTTTTAATCCATCATTGATGAATTCATCTACCGCATCCTTGACTTTGCCTGATCCATGATATGGCTTAATCTTTAATTGATTAAGCACCTCAGTGGCATTAGGCCCCAGATTTCCGGTGATCACAGTGTCTACCCCTAATTCTCCTACTTGCTGCGCAGCCCTTATTCCTGCTCCATGTCCTTGGATTGCACCTTTGTTCTCCACAGCATTATCCCCTTTGACTTTGTTGCCTTCGATTTCTACGACTATAAAGTATTTGCATCTTCCGAATCTCTGGTCTATCAAAGAGTCTGTAGTACTGCCCTCTGAACTGATTGCTATTTTCATTTTTTGTTTTCACCTGACAATTCTTCTAATCTCTTCCTAACTGATTCTCTCTCATTTTTCATGGCGTTTTCTTCTTCATCAAGCTGTTTCAGTTCTTCTTCCAGCATTTGCTTTTCTGTTGAAGGCTGCTGTGTTTGGCGGGTTCTGTTCCAAAATCGCATACCTCTGCCAAATCCACCTCCTCTCCTAAACCCTCTTCCGCAGGGCCCTAATCCTCTTCCAGTCAAAGGCCCTTGTCCTAAAGGTCCTGTTCTATCTTCTCCCGGCATTTTTACCTCCTAACCCCTTGTCATAGGGTTTTTGCATTTTGGACATTTAATACTTGTGCATGGCGTCCCACTTTGATGTTTTTGCCTATACCCACATTCAGGGCATACGCAGTCTCCTCCTGGACCTCCAGCAAAAGAACCGCCCATCCTTCTGCCTTGTCCGCCCATAGGTCCTGTTCTGTCTCCACCTGGCATTTTATATTCACCTCCCTTAAGTTTTATCGCTTTTCCATTGACTAAAGCATCAGTGATTTTTTCTCTTGCCCTTACTAATGTCCTATGAAAAGTAGATTGGTGTATCTTCATCTTAGAAGCCGCATCAACTTGACTTAGCTTCCTGAGGCTGGATAATCTTAATGTTTCCAATTCATCGATGGTTATTTCAACTTCCTCCAGTTGACTTAACGAAACTGCTCTTGGTTTGAAGTATGTTATATCAGGTTCAAAGTTCACGAGCTTTACCTTTCTTGGCCTTCCCATTATGCATCATAATGCATAATATTATATAAAACTTTCGGTAATTTCAGGAACACAGTTATCCCTAACTAAATGATTCATCTGGATCTAACCCACAATCTCTGGCGGTTTCGTATGCTGAATCAACAAGAAAATAAAAAATATATTTAAAAAAAAACAATTAACAATATATTCAACAAAAATTATAGAAAAAATATTATAAAAAAATAAAACTAATCCATATCCCGTCTGATGACCTTGATAGCATCCATCTTGACAGTGATAGGGATAGGTACTGCAGACTCAAGAAGCTCAACTACGACTTCTTCCTTCGTGGCATCGATTCGAGTGATCTTCGCTTTCTCTCGCTTGAATGGACCGGATATGATCTCGCATATGTCGTTCTTCCTGATGTTCACGTCCTTCTTGACCTGCTCTAGCATGTGCTCGACTTCGTTATAGGAGATCTCCTTTGGAAGGATCCCTCGTGCGTAAGGCACATTGAAGGCTGACTGTTCTGCGTCGCTCCTGCTCTTGGCTTCGAGAAATATGTATCCCCTCATTCCATGAGGCCGTATGATCGAGTATACTCCAAGCTTCTTTTTCTGTGCGTTGCTGGTCACAAAATCTAGTACTTGGTCTTCCCTGTTAGCGGTCGTCCTGAGCGCAAATAAGGGATGTTGGACTTCTGTTTCTTCAATCATCTAGAATCCTCCGAAGATGCTCTGCTTGGTGAGTAGGACAAGGAATCCGATAAGACCTATGATAGCCATACCTAGAGCAGAGACCTTGACTATGGTCTTGAACTCAGCTTTATTCGGTTTCTTAGTCACTTTCAGGACTCTTCCGCATTCTTTTATGAATATCCTGACCTTTTTTGTAAGTGTATCGCTTTCCATTTTAATCAACAAATGTTATTCCTAATTCATTCTCCATTTCTTTTTTATGTAAATTTGATAGCTTCATGCCCGGACCGAAAATCTGTGTCGATTTGACTCCTGTCACGATGAGCATTGTTCTTATCGTCTTGTCTAGGTCCTCATAGATCTGGGCTCCCCAGATGATCGTTGCGTTGTCAGCGAGACGGTTCGAGATGGTCTCAACGACCTTTCGCGCTTCATCAAGCGTCATGTCAGGACCTCCTGAGACATTGATGAGCGCACCGTCAGCTCCACTGATATCGACATCGAGTAAAGGATTTGATATCGCTTTCTCGACCGCTTCGATGGCACGGTTGTCTGAATCGCTCTCTCCGATCCCGATGAGCGCGACTCCTCCGTTCTGCATGATCGCACGGATATCCGCGAAATCGAGGTTCACGAGTCCCGCGGTTGTCACGAGCTCAGCGATTCCCTTGACCGCATTGGTAAGTATCTCGTCCGCGACCTTGAATGCTGTATGGAGCGGAAGGTCAGGTGCGAGTTCCAGTAGCTTATCGTTTGGTATGACTATGAGGGTGTCAAGGATGCTTTCGAGTTTCTCGAGTCCTTCTATCGCGTTTTCGTATCTGGTTTTCCCTTCCATAGAGAAAGGGATAGTCACGATACCCACTGTGAGAGCATTGATCTTCTTTGAGATCTCTGCGACGACCGGAGCTGATCCTGTTCCTGTTCCACCGCCGAGTCCACAGGTGATGAACACCATGTCCGCACCCAGGAGGGCTTCTTTGATTTCCTTTTCGTTCTCACGAGCGGCTTCTGCCCCTAGCTTAGGGTCTGATCCGGCACCGAGTCCTTTGGTGACATCTTTTCCGATAAGTATTTTTTTGTCACAGGTCGTGTAAAGCAGATCCTGCGCATCAGTATTGATCGAGATGGTCTCTGTACCGCTTATCCCTACCTCGCTGATTCTATTGATAGTGTTATTGCCTCCTCCCCCGCAGCCTATGACCTTGATGGTAGCAGACTGCTGAGAGAGTAGCGATGCGAGTTCCTCATCCGCGACATTCATGGATTGTTGCGGTTCCTGAGGTTCCTCCTGAACTGAGATTGAATCTTCTTTGATAAAATCTTCTTCCAATGTGCACTCACCCCGTGTAATCCTGGGTTAATAAATTTGCTTACTGATATTTAAATCTATTGCTTAGTTTCACTACTCTTTGGTGCATTTTCAGCAACCGGCTCTTCTTTTTTCACTTCTTTTTTTATTTCTTTTTTCTTGAACATGATTTCTTTCAATCCGACCATCTCACTGATCTCTTTCGAGAGCGGTGCTGCCATCTCCTTAGGAAGTTCCTGAGGGATGAACACTGTAGCGATCTCTTCCTTGATTTCCACTTCAGGTGATTTGAGTCCGAGCTGTAATTTTAGCACAGACACAAGCTTCTCTTTCACTTCAGTCACTATCCTTTTGATTTCCACTGAGTACTTGAGCTCTTTGCTTGATAGCGGATGATTGAAATCGACCAGTGTCCTGCCGCCGGAGACAGTCTTTATCATACCCATCTGGCCATCGATGTTGACCTGAAGTCCTGGGTGAGGCATGATCTGTTCTTTTTTGAATTTGGATGTTGGAACCAGTTGGATATATTTCGCTGATTTCTTTCCGAAACCCTCTTCAGCTGTGAGTTCGACCTCATGCTTACCAATATCTTTCCCTATAAGTTTCGCATCTAGTCCAGGAAGGAGCTGCCCTTTTCCGAGGCAGACAACCACAGGCCCATATGCAGTCTTAGGACTGAATATTCCCTCTTTTTGTGCGAGCGCTTTATCTGTCGTGTCAAATACCAAATTTTCCTCTTTGGTCCTGCCTGTATATTCGACTTCGATGAAATCATTCTCTTTGAGTGCCATAGTCATAACCTGCAATTTCTACCTCGTATACATGAAAGAAGAAATCAAGAATTGTAAAACCCAGGTCTATATTTAAATGTTTGGTTTAAATCGGATCAGGAAAAAAAAGTGAGTTGACACTTCTATTGATGAAAATAATGATGCCTAATCATACACAAAACAAATCACAAGCTTTATAAGAAGTCTCTGATTTGTTCCGATAGGGATTCAAAGTGGACAAAGATAAAAAGAACGAAGACGAAGAAATTGCGATTGATTTCTCTAAGATTACAGGTTTTTTCAAGTAGAAAGACAAGACATCTCATAAGCATGAGACACATCACACTCACAAACACGAAAAACATATTTAAAACAAATCAGATGAAGAGGTCTCAATAGAACTGAAAAGTGTCGGGACTTTTTTCAAGCGCTACGGGATCATTTTCCTTATCATGATTCCTATAATCCTCTCATCTTTTTTTAGGCTGTACCCGGTCGATCTCCCTGCGACAGAGGACTGGGCCCGTGACAGCGTAGAGAGACATCTTGGCAATCAGGTGAAAGCCCAGATTGACCAACAGTATCCTAATCTTCCTGATGCGAACAAGCAGGCGTTGATCGAACAGGAGATCCAACAGATTTATGCAACGCAAGGCGATTCGATCCAAACTCAGATCAAAGGGACAGCTGACTATTTCAGATCTAAGCTGCAAGATGAGAACGGGCATACATACCTCCTTGCTATCGACCCATACTTATGGTACAGCCTATCCCGAAATTTCCTGGAAGATCCTTCCACTGGATTCGGAGACATGAAAAACGATGATGGAAAGAATATCTTCAGTTTAAGGAACGGCAGGATGGATATGAGGACGACTGACCTCAAATTCGTCCCGACATTCAACATCATAGTCTATAAGATTCTCTCTGTATTTGATAGGGATATCACGCTCATGCGGGCAGTATTCTTTGTCCCTGTCATCCTGATTGCACTTTCTATCATACCTGCTTTCTTCCTGGGCAGACAGTTCGGCGGAAATATCAGCGGACTTTTCTCAGGCCTCATCATCGCACTGAATGGTTCGCTCCTATCTAGGACTCCTGCAGGGTTTTCAGATACAGATGCATACAATATCCTATTCCCTTTATTTATCGTTTGGACCTTTGTCTTGGCTATGAAAGCGAAAGACATGAAGAATACTTTCATATACAGCGGTCTTACAGGTGCACTGTTCGGGCTTTACGCAATGTCCTGGGCAGGCTGGGGGCATGTTCTTGTCATCCTGATCGCGACATTAGGTGTGGTCCTGTTCTACCATCTCGCAGTAAATCGGGATGAGATCTTCAGGAAAGGTTTGGGGCAATATTTCAAGTTGAAGCGAGTGAAGACTGCTTTTGCTACTCTCATCACCATGTTCATCTCTTCACTCATCTTCGTGAGCATAACAAGAGGCCTATCCACATTCTTCAATGCAGGGTTCAAGGTCGTCTTGGGATTTATCACACTTAAAGAAGTGGCTGTGACCACGCTCTGGCCAAATGTCCTCACGACTGTCGCTGAGTTCAATGAGGTCCCACTTTCCAACATCGTTTCACAGATGGGGGGACTGCTGTTCTTCCTGATTGCATTGATTGGTATTTCTGCAGCATTCTTCATGAGTAAGAAAGGAGAAGAAGAAACTATGTTCCAGTTGACCTCTATTTCTCTTTCTGCCTTGTGGTATGGGATTATCCTGATTTCACTGCTCAAGCAGGAGATCAAGATACTGACCCTCATGCTGCTTATTGCAGTGCCTTTCCTCGTTAAATATGTCTACAGCATCTGGAAGAAGAAGAAAGGATTGCGGATCGAGCATTCCGCTTTGCTTCTTATCTGGTTCATAGCGACTCTCTACTCTTTTACTAATGGAACGCGGTTCGCGATCCTTCTCGTACCCTCGTTTGCAGTCGCATTCGGTGTGACTATCGGGATTGTCTATAATACTATCGTAAGGGTCATGGACAAGGAATTCGGAGTGGACAGGAAGATCAGCCAGGTCATTCTTGTCGTAGGATTACTCTCTCTCCTTATGTACCAGCCGATTGTAGTGGCGAATAATATATCCAAGAGCGAGATGCCTAGCATGAACGATGCCTGGTATGACAGCCTTCGAAGCATCCATGATGCATCTGAAGATGCCATCATCACATCCTGGTGGGATTTCGGGCACTGGTTCTTCTCGATATCTGAGAGGAGAGTCACATTTGACGGCGCGAATCAGGGACGCCGTATTCACTGGGTAGGCAAGAGCCTTCTCGAAAATGACGAGGACCTGGCAATCGGTATCTTGAGGATGCTTAACTGCGGGCAGGAAGATGCCTTCAAGGTCTTCAATAAGAATTTCAATAATCTTGACAAATATGATCCTTCAGAACCTCGTACTGTAGAGACAATCGCCTTGATGGACGATGTCATGAGCGAACCTGACAGGGAAAAAGCAAAAAAGATTATGATCAAAGCAGGATTCTCAGATGCTGGCGCTGATGAGACTCTGGAATACACCCATTGCGAAGACCTGATTGACCAATACTACATCATATCAGATGATATGGTCGGTAAGTCCGGCGTATGGGCCCATTTCGGCAGCTGGGACTTCGAACGTGCACTTACATGGCAGACAGTCAGTAAGATTTCTGACAGAGAAGAAGGCATATCTGTCCTCATGGACGATTTCGGAATCTCTGATAGGATAGAAGCAGAGAACATGTACACAGAGATAAGGACCACTAAAGCTGATAGATGGGTAGCTGAATGGCCAAGCTATGCGTCAGGAGTATCTAACTGCGTCAGTAAAGGTGCGGGCATCACTTGTGATAACGGTCTTGAAGTAGATTTTTCTAATCGGAATGCGACGATTTCGACCCAACAGGGAAGAGTAGGTGTGAACACGCTGGTATACCCTGAAGATGATGTGCTAAAGACTGTCTCTATCAATCCAGATATCCCATATTCAGCAATCCTCATCCCTACCGGGAACGGCCAGTTCAAGTCTATCCTTGCAACACCTGAGATTGCTGGGAGCATGTTCACCAGGTTATTCTTCTTGAATGGACATGGACTCAAACATTTCAAGCTCCATACTTTCAAACAATCTGTGACCAACAATCAGATCTATGTCTATAAGGTGGAATGGGAACCGCAGGATCCAAATATCATGGACGCACTTATCCCTCCTCTTGAGATCTATGCAGCTCACATCCTGGTGGAAACAGAAGAGGAAGCCGAAGAGATCATTAGACTCCTGGAAGAAGGGACTGATTTTGGTGAACTGGCGAAAGAAAGATCTATAGGTCCTAGCAACGAGACTGGCGGGATACTAGGCTGGTTCGGAAAAGGTTCTATGGTGGCTGAGTTTGAGGAAGCAGCATTTGCTCTTGAGGTCGGAGAGATTTCAGCTGTTCCTGTAAAGACACAGTTCGGATTCCATGTAATCAAGGTATTTGATCAAAAAGGCGGGAAAGTTGAAGAGACACCAACCGAAGAAGTTGTCGAAGATCCAGTTGATGAATCTACAGAAGACGCCCCGGAAGAACCTGAGGAAGAACCGACTGTTGAGAACATATCTGAAGAAGATTCTACAGAGCCGCAAGTTGAACCGATTTTCGATATCGAATAGAAGATTTTTTATACGCAATATACGATTCTAGCTCTATGCCTGATGAAACCTGGGTGATCATACCTGCCTACAATGAAGGGAAACGGATTGAGAAAGTCATCCAGTGTGCATTGAAACAATCCAAGAATGTGATTGTCGTTGATGACGGATCTCGTGATAGGACCGGAGAACTCGCTGTTCGTTGTGGAGCGAAAGTGATCAGACATGCTGTGAATCTGGGTAAGGGTGGCGCACTCAAGACAGGCTGCGATTTTGCGATTGAAAAGAAAGCCAAGGTGATAGTCGTACTTGATGCTGACGGACAGCACGACCCTGCTGATATCCCACGATTCATAGAGCAGATCAGGAAAGGTAACAAGATAGTCTTCGGATATCGTGAAGGGCTTGATAATATGCCTGGAATCCTAAGGCTCGGGAACCTGTTCATCAATATCGTTACTTCCATACTGTACGGCATTCGGTTAAGAGACACTCAAAGCGGTTATCGCGCTTTTACAGCTGACGCATACAAGAAGATCAGGTGGGAAGCATCAGATTACTCGATGGAATCCGAGATGATAGCAAATCTAGGCAAGAGGAAGATGAAATACACTGAGATACCTATTCCGACGATCTATCATGATTCTTATAAGGGCACGACCGTAATGGATGGCGTGAAGATCGTCTTTAACATGATAATGTGGAGGTTGACACGATGATATCTGGAATATTAGGGATTCAGATCCTTGGGGTCCTGTTCGGACTCATGATGATCTATTTCTCATTCATGCACAAGAAACGTAAAGAATTTACTGAAAAAGAATCATTCTTCTGGATTACGATATGGATATTCTTCATCATAGTCACGCTCTTTCCGACATCGATCGATTTTCTCGCAAAAGATATCCTTAACATGAGCAGGACGATGGATTTCCTGATAATTACAGGGTTCATAGTTATCACTGGCCTGCTTTTCCATGTCTATGGTGTGTCGAGGAAGACTCAGAAGAAGATGGAAAGCGTGGTAAGATCAATGGCTATCAAGAGATCCCGCGAAAAATGAACATCCTTTTCGTTCTTGAGAATTACCACCCTCACATAGGAGGGGTCGAGATCGTCTTTAAGACTCTCTGTGAAGGCCTGGCAAGATCTGGCCATGATATCACTGTCGTCACGCATCGTCCAAAGGGAGCGAAGAAGAAAGAGACGTTGAACAGGGTCCGTATACATCGTATTGACTGTATGGAGAACCGTTACTTGTTCACTTTATTCTGTCTCCCGAAAGTCTTAGAGCTCGCGTCAAGAGCGGATATCATCCACACTACCACATTCAACGCTGCGCCTCCTGCATGGCTCGCAGGAAAAATAAGGGGTCGTCCTGTCGTGCTTACTGTCCATGAGGTATGGATAGGGAAATGGAATAAGCTGACCGACATGGGTCCAATCCCGGCGACGATTCACGATATTCTCGAGCGCATCATCTATGTCCCGGATTTCGATAGATATATCTGTGTCTCAGGGTCCACAAAAAAGCAGCTGGATGCGATCAAGAATCGTCCAAAAGCATCTGTCATCTATAATGGGATCGATTACCACCATTTCGATCGCAAGAGACATCTGCCTGCCTCAAAAAAGATCAGGAAAACCCTTGGTCTGGACAGTTTCACTGTGCTTGTATATGGACGGCCTGGAGCGAGCAAGGGGATCGATTATGCTATCAAGGCGTTCCCTAAAGTACAAAAAAAGGTGAAAGATGCACGCCTTCTTCTCATCCTCTCAAAAGACCGGGACTACAAGGAGAGGTATCTAAGGATAAAAAAGATGGTCAAGGGCATGGAAGGTGTGATACTGCATGATCCTGTACCCTGGAAAGATCTTCCTGCATATATCCTGGCCAGTGATTGCGTCGTCGTCCCTTCTCTTGCAGAAGGATTCGGGTTCTCTGCTGCTGAATCCTGTGCATTAGGACAACCGGTGATTGCATCCGACACAACCTCCCTGCCAGAGGTCGTAAGCGGCAGGTACGCCCTTGTTCCGCCAAGAGATCCGGATAAGATTGCTGAAGCTGTAATTACTGCCGCCACGAAAGGGTTAAAAGACCATCCGAAAAAGACTTTCTCTTGGGACAAGAATCTCAAAGAGACTATTTCTTTGTATAAGAGCCTGCGAAAATAGGTCTAACGAAAGCTTTATAAACGGACATGAGTTCCTGTGAACCCTATTAAGGGGCTATGGGGTAGCTTGGACCATCCTTTTCGGTTTGGGAACATTCACGTCAAGATACCGAACGACCCCGGTTCAAACTCAGTTATGTTTGCGCATGCTGGTGAAAGTCCGGGTAGCCCCATCCATTTCAAGGAGATATATATAATGGCAAAAAAGACCTTAGGATCAGCAAAAAGGTTCGGCCCTAGGTATGGGAAGACCGTCAAAGGCAAAGTCGCGAAAATCGAGGCTGAGCAGCGGAAGCTGCATAAATGTCCTTATTGTGCATATGTTAAAGTCAAAAGAGTCGCTGCAGGTATCTGGCAGTGCAGGAAATGTGGTGCCAAATTCACTGGAAAAGCATATTCTCCTCAAAAGAGAAAACTCGCTATAAAGACCGGAGAAAAAGATCTGTTGGTCGACAAAAATATCCTTCTCAGCGAAGAAGAACTGGAACCTAAAGTAGAAGAACCTGTTGAAAATGGTGAAATATAAGTGCTTTGAGTGCAACAAGAAGGTGGAGCTCACCGGAAGGCGTGTTCGATGTCCATACTGCGGAAGCAAGATCCTATTCAAGCAGAGAGCAGCTGTGACGAAAGTCAAGGCAATATGAGATTCGCAACCACTATCGATATCAGTTGCGATAAACCTGCAGAGCTTGAAAAGACTTTACAAGGAGAGATTGGATCTCATTCATCCGAAAGGTCACAGATGAGTCTCATGATCCGCAAGGGAAGCATCATAATAAACATTGAAGCTGATGACGTTACCGCACTAAGAGCGGCATTCAACTCTGTTACAAAATTGATATCAGTCCATCAGGAGATGGAGAAGATACGATGAACGAAAAAGTAGACGATAAGTTAAAGCATATCCAACTGTTAGAACAGAATATGCAGATGCTTCACCAGCAGAAGCAGCAGTTCCAGGCACAGCTCGTCGAAGTCGAATCAGCGTTGAAAGAACTTGTTAAATCTACTGATTCTTATAAGATCGTGGGAAATATCATGGTTAGTTCTTCAAAAGAGGACCTTACTAAAGAACTGACGCAGAAAAAAGAGGTCCTGGACCTACGGGTCCAGACAATGGAGAAGCAGGAGATCTCAATTAAGGAAAAGTTCAAGAATCTCCAGACCGAAGTGATGGGTTCGATGGAAAATGGAAACGCAAGATCTGAAAAACATAATTGAAGCCCTCGTCGATTTAAATGATGATAGGACTGTCCCTAAGAACGTAAGGACAAAACTCTTGAACATTGTTGAGATCCTTAAGGACGATACCGAAGTGAATATCAAGGTCAACAAAGCACTTGATGAACTTGACGATATACAGAGCGATGCTAACTTACAGCCGTTCACCAGGACTCAGATCTGGAACATCGCAAGCGCTTTAGAGACAGTTTAGATCACTTTTTCTTCACTATTTCAGAATTGGTTATTATAGAATTAGGGATACGTATGACATCTCCATTTTTTGCTTTGATAATGAGTTCAGTCAGACCGATCTCTGTTATCTTCCCCTGCATCTTATTTACCTTGATATTATCTCCGACATTCAGGAATTTCTTGTGGTTTATGATGATGCCTGAAATGATATTAGGTATGATGTCCTTGATAGCGAGCAGTACAGATAATATGATGACTAATATGATCGCTCCTGATAATATGTTCAGGATGTCTGTCGCAAGTCCAAGATGGCGAAGAGCCATCACGACAGCGATAAAATAGATGAAATATGTCAGGAACCCGCTTATCATCTCTTCTATGTGGAGATTCAGGTTCGTAACTTTCTTCATGATCTTGTTGAGCTCTACCTCATGGAGTGCATGCTGGATCACCTTGCCGACGATCTTCCCTATGATAAATCCTATGAGAACTATGATAGTTGCGACTATTATCTGTGATGTGAACGCAGAGAGCACATCCTTCACTATCTTTATTATATCAGCCACGACTGCCATGAAAAGCAAAGTGTTTCTGAGTTTATTTAAATGTTACTGAATGGACGCAGAAAGGGTTCATACACCTCAAACAGACGTGCCGAAATACTAACTCAAATGCATATACTCTTTTGTAACTGAGTCAACCGCTATCTTTTCTCCATCTGTTGAATCATATCCTGGAAACCCGTATTTCCCGGATGTTGCCTCGAGAACAACACATTTTTCCCCGTCAATTGTATAATATGATATATTCTGTCCAGAAAATACATTTTGTGTTGAATATGCATAAAAATATTCTAAATTGATATTTACCGTGGCCCTGTTTTCAGAATCCGCATTTATTAAGATTATTCCACCTCGTTTATCAAAGGAATCACAAGAATCAGTCACTTGAAGGATGCTTTGTTTATGACATGAAGGATAATGGGAAAAACTTTCCTTATTGGCGATTTTTGATTGTTCTTCATTTGATGGAACAAAATAAATATCCAGAGGCGCAGAAGAAGATATTGAATATCCTATATCCATATATTGGATTGGTTCTTTGAAACTTGAACCGTCCCCCCCATAATACCATATATCCCCTGAATCTAATGCCATAGTTTGTTCAATTTCCTTTTTCAAAAAAAGAGTTCCTGACTTGATTTCCACATCATACTCACTGGATTCTCCTAAGTCTAAAGCAGCGATTTCAATGATGCTTTGTTTGGCATATACCCATAACTCAGTTGTATCAACTCCACAAGCAAGAGCATACGCATGGTTGTCAGTCAGCACCAAATAAGTTTTGAACCCTAAATTTTCAAGCAATGATATCATTAATATTGTCAGATCTTCACAATCCCCTCCCATTACCTTGATCGTATCCTCCGGAGACTGGATATACTCCCCACTCCTTGGATCAGTATAGTAATCATAATTATCAACGACATAACGGAATATTTCATTTAATTGACATTCCTTATTTCCAGAACTGCACTTTTGGGTATTTGAAGATGCTAAACTCCTTAATTCAATATCTTCAAACACAATTTTATTTAGATATGGTTCTGCTTTTACGATAACAGGGTCCTCTTGTTGATATCTCTCATCATCATAATGGATAGGTTTTTCTAAATACTTAACTAATTCAAACCCTAACACTACCAGAATAATTCCAAAAAAAATAAGCTTCATTATCTTCATTACACATCCAATAAGATTCAAATTTATAAATATACCTTTACTCACAAGACTTTACCCTAAGATTTAAATACGACTGAACCCCCACCTAAAACCATGACATTCATCGTCATTGATGGGACTGACGGAAGCGGAAAAGCTACACAGACTGGACTCCTGAAGAAAAAACTTGAAGAAGCAGGGAAGAAGGTCAGTGTTTTCGATTTCCCGAGGTATGGAAATCCTTCTGCAAGACTGATTGAAGAATACTTGAACGGGGAGTTCGGCAGTGCTGACGAAGTGAATCCGAAAGCTGCATCTATTCTCTATGCTATTGACAGGTTCGCTGCAAAAAAGGATATGCAACAGGCTGAGGGCATTATCATCTGTAACAGGTACGTATCAGCGAACCAAGGGCATCAGGCAGGAAAGATAGCTGATCCCAAGAAACGAAAGGAATTTCTCGATTGGCTGGATGACCTGGAATACGGTATATTCGGGATTCCAAGACCTGACCTTAACATTTTCCTGGATGTCCCGCCTGAGATCGGGCAGACTCTTGTGGACAAAAAAGGAAAAAGGGATTATACTGATGGAAGAGATATCCACGAACAGGATATCGATCATTTGAGGAATGCATATGATGCATATCATGAGCTTTGCAAGGGCTCTGGATGGACCCGTGTAGAATGCGTCGAAGATGGCAGGCTCCTTGATAAGGATAGTGTGGCGAAGAGAGTATGGGAGAAGGTAAGCGATCTATTGTAGCCAATCTTTCAGGTATCAGGAAAGAGATAGGTGACACCGCTCTTGTCGCAGTCACAAAATATGTCGGGATCAAAGAGATAAAAGAACTATTTGATGCAGGTCAACGGGTTTTCGGTGAGAGCAGGGTAAAAGAAGCGATTCCGAAGATCGGATCGATCGACGCCAAATGGCATATGATAGGACATCTTCAGTCGAACAAGGTCAGGGATGCGGTCAAATATTTTGACTGGATCGATTCGATAGACAGCGTGAAGATCGCAAAAAAGGTGTCAGACCAAGCGATCAAAGAAGGCAAGATCATCGACATACACATCCAGGTCAACATCGGGATGGAACCTCAGAAATCAGGCATCCCTCCTGACAAGGTAGAGAGTTTCATAACACAGATAAAGGAGTATGAAGGGATAAAGATAAGAGGTCTGATGTGCATCGCACCCCAAGGAAAGGATCCCAGATCATATTTCAGGCAGATGAAAAGATTATTTGAAAAGATCAAGGACATCGACACGCTTTCGATGGGGATGAGCGGAGATTATCATGAGGCCATCGAGTGCGGAAGCACTATGGTTCGCATAGGGACGAGGTTATTTTCATGAAACCGATAACAAACAAGATTTTCCTTGAGCATGATACAGGTATGCATCCTGAGAACGCGAAAAGGATAGAGAATCTGGGATTCGCTGAGTCAGATGTCCCTGATGGCGAGGAATTCCTTGAGCTTTTCCACACGAGACACTATATCGACCGTGTCAAGGATCTCTCATCAAAAGGCGCGCTCCTAGATCCGGATACCATGACTTCCCAAGGATCCTATAATGCTGCTGTACACGCAGTCGGGGCGACTGTTAAGGCTTCAGAGACAGGAGGGTTCGCTATTGTCAGACCGCCTGGGCATCACGCCCATCCAGACAGGTCAAGCGGTTTCTGTCTTTTCAATAATATCAGCATAGCAGTAAAAAAACTGGTAGATGAAGGAAAACGCGTTCTGATCTTTGATTTCGATGGGCATCTCGGAGATGGCACGATGAAGTTCTTCTACAGCTCAGATAAAGTAATGTATTGGTCACTCCATCAATATCCTGCATTTCCGGGATTAGGTAACGTTGAGGAGATCGGAGAAGGGGTTGGTAAAGGTTTTACGATTCCAATACCTCTTCCGAAAGATTCAGGTGATGATATCTTCCTTGACGCGATCAAACGCACTCTTCCGATAGCAAAAAGATTCAATCCTGACATAGTGGCGGTCTCAGCAGGATTCGATGCTCACCAACATGATCCTGTATTGGATCTGCGTATCTCTCTGAATCCATTCTATGAAGTAGGCAAGATGTTGAAAGAAAATTTTAAGGATGTATTCGCGACGCTTGAAGGAGGATATAATGTCGAGATATTAAGTAAGTGCATACATAATTTTCTTGACGGAGTGAACGGCAAGCCTCAGCAATTCAAAGAGGAAAGCACAGACTCCATGATCCAGGTCCATGACGAGTACAATCTCAGGATGGATCTCCTCATGAAGAACTTAGGGGAATGATGATGAACGGATTTGAGAATCTTAATAGTATGTTTGACCCGAAGACTATTGCAGTCATCGGTGCGACTGCGAAGAAAGGAAGCGTCGGCCACGCCCTGTTAAGGAACCTTGTAGGAGGAGATTTTGACGGGATCATCTATCCAGTGAATCCGAAGAGGAAAAGCATACTTGGTGTCAAAGCGTATCCTTGCGTGTCTGATATCCCTGATGATATCGATCTGGCGATTATCGCGACTCCTGCAAAGACTGTTCCGGGTATCATTGATGAATGCGGAGCTGCGGGAATAAAGAGTGTCATTATTATCTCTGCTGGATTCAAGGAGATAGGGAAAGATGGACAGCAGATGTGCGATGATCTCCTCAGGAAGACCAAGTCGTATGGTATGAGGATAATCGGACCTAATTGTCTTGGATTCCTGCGCCCAAAAACAGGTCTAAATGCTAGTTTCGCGTCAAAGAACGCACTTCAGGGTAAGATCGCATTCATTTCACAGTCCGGTGCGCTCTGTACAGCGATCCTTGACTGGTCAATCTCCCATAATGTCGGATTTTCTTATTTCGTATCTATCGGCTCGATGATTGATGTCGGATTCCATGATCTGATTGATTATTTCGGAAACGACCCAGAGACATCAAGCATCCTGATCTATATGGAGTCCCTTGAAAACGCGAGGAAGTTCCTGTCTGCTGCACGTGCTTTCGCCAGGACTAAACCAATAATCATTCTCAAGGCAGGAAAGAGTCAGGAAGGCGCAGATGCTGCAAGATCCCATACTGGAAGCTTGGCCGGAGACGATGCAGTCTATGATGCAGCGTTCAAGAGGGCAGGCATAATGAGGGTGGATACGATAGGTGAGTTGTTCGACACCGCCCAGACTTTGGCTATGCAGCCTCGGCCCAAAGGAAATAGATTAGCGATCGTTACCAATGCCGGCGGTCCTGGTGTGATAGCGACTGATTCTTTGATTGAGAAGGGTGGTGTCCTCGCGAAACTTTCAAAAGAGACAATAGCTCGCCTCGATAAGTTCCTTCCTGGTGCGTGGAGCCAAGGAAATCCTGTAGATGTACTTGGAGATGCAGACCCTGAAAGATATCGGAGATCAGTTGAGGAAGTGATCAAGGATCCAGGTGTCGATGGTATGCTCGTTATCCTGACTCCTCAGGAGATGACAGACCCAGGCAAAGTCGCATCTGAATTGACTAAGATAGATTCACGTGGTAAACCTATCTTTACATCTTGGATGGGAGAAGAGGATGTAAAAGATGGCATGGACATTTTGAAAGCAGGAGGTATCCCTGAGTATCCTGAACCTGAGAAAGCTATCCAATGTTTCATCACGATGTCCAATTTTTCTAAGAACCTTGAGATGATATACGAGACTCCTGCCACTATCCCTCATGCTATCTCTCCTCGTACCGATGAAAACCGCGAGATGATAAACGATATCATGGATCAAGGGAGATTCATCATGACCGAACCTGAAGCAAAACGGGTGCTTGCGAACTATGAGATTCCGGTAACGGATTATATGTTGGTGAATGACCGGGAAAGCGCTGCGATTCAAGCAGCAAAGATCGGATTCCCTGTCGTGATGAAGATAGTATCCCCTGATATCCTGCACAAGACTGATGTGGGAGGGGTCAAGGTCGACATCAAGGATGAAGCAGAAGTAAAAACCACATTTGATGAGATCATGGCATCATCTAAGGCCAAAGCACCGGATGCAGATATCCATGGGATCTTTGTCGAACAGATGATTGATAAGAAGTACGAACTGCTTATCGGTTGCAAGAAAGACAGGATATTCGGACCGGTTATCGTGTTCGGGATGGGAGGCGTCGCAGTCGAGGTGTTCAAGGACACGAATGTCGGGCTTCCGCCGCTTAATATGGCTCTTTCCAAAAGATTGATAGAAGAGACTAAGATTTACAGTCTCCTGAAAGGGTATAGGGGGATGGAAGGAGTAGATATCAAGGCAATCCAGGTCCTTCTCTACAAATTTGCTTACTTAGTTATGGATTTTCCTGAGATAATGGAGATAGATATCAATCCGTTCGGAGTAGATAAGGACGGCGGTGTTGTTCTTGATGCGAAAATCATCTTAGACAAGAATGGCAGAGACCAAAAACCATATTCACACATGGTCATCTCTCCTTACCCTAAAGAGTATATCACGAAGTACAAGATGAAAGATGGCTCAGAAGCATTATTGAGACCGATCAAGCCTGAGGACGAACCTCTCGAAGCAGAGATGTTCAAGACTTTCTCTGAGGAGACTCAAAGGTACAGGTTCTTTCATCTGATCAAGGATATAACCCACGAACTTCTCATTAGGTTCACTCAGATCGATTATGATCGTGAGATCGCGATTATAGCTGAAGTGACAGAAAAAGACCAGAAGAAGATGGCAGGGGTTGTACGGCTTATCGCTGATCCTTTCAATCACACAGCAGAGTTTGCGATAGTTGTGGGAGACCCATGGCAGCATCAGGGACTCGGTAATAAGTTCTCAGATTACATATTGGAGATAGCTAGGAAAAGAGGCATCAGGAAAGTGTATGCAGTATTCCTAAAAGACAACATCGCTATGCACAATATGTTCAAGAAGCGAGGATTCACGATCAAGGAGCACGACGAAGACTCGATGTATGCAGAGCTGGAATTATAGTTTTCTTTTTTTTCCATAAAAGAATAGCGTCAGCTAGCCACCATCTCTGGCGCAGGTCGCCTCGGGGGACTTGCCCCCTACGGGGTGAGGCGTAGGACATTCGCGTAGCGGATGGCCGTCTGCTGCCTTCAGTGGTGGGGGCATAGCATACAAAAACCCAATCATAAACAAATCAAAATCCAAAACCTTTAAAAACCCCTCAAACATCCCATACCACAGGTCGAGAGGCAGGACGGTGAAAGCTTCCCTGCACTGGAGATAATAACTCATATTCTCGATACTTAACCATGGAGGTGCTGATTAATGGCACGAATGTATTCAAGGAAGAAAGGAAAAGCTGGGTCGACTAAGCCTAGCAAGAAAGTAGCCCCAAGCTGGGTAGAAAGGACTGACAAAGAGATCGAATCCCTTATCCTAAAGATGAGGAAAGAAGGTAAGACCAGTTCACAGATCGGTATGCAGCTGAGGGACTTATATGGCGTCCCTGACGTCAAGACAATAACCAAGAAGAAGATCACTCAGATTCTCGAGGAAAAGAAGCTCGCACCGGAAATTCCGGACGATCTTCTCGCACTCATCAAGAAGCTTGTCAATGTCAAGAAACATCTAGAAGAGAACCGGCATGACATGCCTGCAAAAAGAGGCCTGCAGTTGACTGAATCTAAGATCAGGCGGCTCGTAAAGTACTACAAGGGAACACGAAAACTCGCTATCGATTGGAAGTACGACGATAAAACCTTAAAGATGTATGTCTAAAATGCAAGAATTTCGGGCGCGTACCAAAGAAATTGCGCAATCTTTCAAGAAGGCCAGCAAAGAGCAGGTCAGGATCATTGCGCATTTTGACAGTGACGGGATCTGCGCTAGCTCTATCTTGGTAAAAGCGTTTCTTAGGGCTGGCGTCAGCTATTCAGTGACTGTGGTCCAGAATCTTACAGACAAGCTCATCAAAGAGATCGAGATGGAGGATCAGAAGATCTATTTCTTCGCTGACCTCGGTTCTGGTTACATGAGCAAGTTGGAGAAGCTTTCTAAGACGATTTTCGTGCTCGATCATCATGTGATCGAAAAAGAGCCCCAAGTATCGACCATCCACCATCTGAACCCTCACACTTTTGGGATAGATGGATCAAAAGAGATATCTGGTGCTGGTGTCGCTTACCTCTTCGCCAAGGAATTAGACAAAAAAAATGAGGATCTTGCACATCTCGCGATTATCGGAGCGATAGGAGATGTCCAGGAAGAGTTCCGCGAGCTGAATAAGGAGATTCTTGAGAAAGCTAT
>JAUUYB010000068.1 GCA_030590605.1 Candidatus Woesearchaeota archaeon | reverse complement strand
TTCTATAACAGAATATGACTTTGACGACTTCAGCCTGGAGATCGGGGACAGCGACGGAATGATAAAGTTCCTGAACACGTCGATGAAAGCAGAGGGAAGCAACCTCTCAAACATAATCAACATCACAGACAACAGAGCATTCGTCGACACAAACACGCAGCCGGGATTCAATACAAGCGCGAACATAACACTTACTGACATCATCGCATCCAGACCTCCTACACCACAGGTAGCATATGATGAGCTAACCTTCGCTAACTGCGAAGAACCGCAGTGCTATAACCTGTCATATTCAGGTACGACGTATCTGTTCAATGTCACTCATTTCACTTCGTATAGGGCGCAGAACAATTCAGCCCCGCTAGCGCCGAACCTGACTTATCCGGCGACACTCAATACCTCACACTATGCGGACTCTGGACTTTTGGCTAATGACAGCTGGCTTGATAATGGTATCAGGGCTTCTCCATGGGGGACAGATCCAGATGAGAGCGTCGCTTGGAACGAGAGCCATGTGAACTATACTTTCACCGGACTCAACAGCTCCAGATATTATACTGTGCTTCTGACTTATTACAGAGGAGATGTAGAGACCGTCCAGCAGAACCTGACAGCAGAAGGATATCTCATCCATGATGCCCTCGGCGTGGACTCTGATATCACGAACTACAGCTACAACATTCCGGGAGCAGCTTATGCAGACAACCAACTTGACCTATCGTTCAACCTCGAATCAGGAAGCAATGTGACGGTCGCGAAGATAATACTGCAGGAATATGATATACTGCTCGATACCACCCCTACCTTCGTCTGGGAGGATGCCTATGATGCGGACAGCGATCCGCTTTCCTACCAGATCCAGGTCTGTCCGGAAGGAACATGCACAGTGCAGACATTCAATGAGAGCGGAGCGGCATCTCCTTATGTAAACAACACGCCGCTAGATCCGGGGCAGATGTATTATTGGAGGGTGAGAGCGAATGACGGATCTGTATGGGGAGACTGGACAAACATCTGGAACTTCACCCTAGACTACACACTATCTATACTGCTCATCAATGATACTATCGATTTTGGCATAGCAGAACCAGGAAACACGAACGATACCACCAATCACATGCCACAACCATTCGTGCTCGAGAACGACGGAAACGTGAACGCGAACATCAGCATCATGGCTACAGCACTATGGCAAAACGAACTCCTTGACACGAACTACTTCCAATCAAAAGTACGGGCATCCAACGAGACCTATTCCTGGGAAGCAGCAAGCTCGAACACCACCTGGTTCAATCTCTCTGGGTCATACAAACACTTCATAACAGACCTCAACCACTCTGATATCAACGACAGCGCTTATGTCGACCTCGGAGTGATAGTACCAAACATGGAACCCCCAGGCACAAAGATATCTACGGTGACATTTTATGCGATACAGAATTGAGACCATGCTATTGGCACTCTTGTTCATAGTGCCAGCAGTGTTCTCAGTAGGAGTCTCACCACCTACAGTCGAAGAATATTTCGAACCGTCGCTCGAGAAATACATCAACCTGAAGATCCTGAACCCAGAAGGCAACAGTCTCACCATCACAGCATACGCACAAGGAGATCTTGAAGACTACATATCATTTCCGACAGGCTTCTTCGAGATAGATAAGGATGAGAAAGAGAAGATATTCTCTTACAGGATCGAATTACCTGAAACACTAGATAAAAGAGGTACGTTTACCACAAAGATAGTCATACTAGCGATCCCAGACAAATCATCAGGAGACACTAAGATCACCGCAAATACAGAACTCGTATCATTACTGAAAGTCATGTCTCCAATCGGCGACAAATATGTTGAAGGGAAACTCTTTGTTCCAGGAATGGAGACAGGCAAGACCGCGAACATCGTAGTCGAAGTCCATAACCTAGGGAACAAACGGATAGAGAGCGCGATTGCAGTGATCGACATCCTCACACCCTTCGGCGATAAAGGCGCAATCCTGAAAAGCGACCCGGTCAGCCTCATGCCAAAAGAAAAGAAGAGCATAATCATACCTTGGACACCCACGCTAGGGAATGGAATTTACGATGCGAGACTCACACTTATCTATGACGAACTGAACTCTATAGACACAAAACGGTTCTCAATAGGCACCCCTACCATCTCCATCAATGACCTCAGTGTCGGAAATTTCAAGCTCGGAGGGATAGCCAAGTTCGACCTCCTTCTTGAAAGCCACTGGAACCAGCTCATCCCTGATGCCTATGCAGTCATGGACATCTATGGAAAGGACGGGACAATCTATACCACATTCAAGACCTCAGAAGTAGACATCGATGCATTCGGAAAACAATCAGTAGCAGCATACTGGGACACTACCAAAGTCATAACCGGAAAATATGACATGGACATCACCCTCAATTATTTGGGCAAGACAACAGAAGACAGACGGGAGATAACTGTGTCCATTGAAAGTATAGGGATATCCTCAACAGGTCTTGTCGTCCAAGGAGGAGAAAATCCAGGAATGAGTCCTAACACCACCAACACGATGCTCATGGTCATCATCCTGCTTCTCATAACTATCATCATTATCATATTATTTAAGAAGAAGAAGAAATAAGCTAGAGAAAATACCTTTAGTGGAAATTGTGTTATTGTGTGTTCAACTTATCTTAGAATTCAAGCATTCAATCCGTTCTTGATTATATCCACAGGCCAGTTCTTCTGCTTAAGAGCTTTTTTGATGTTTGAATCAGAAAATCCCTGTTCTCTCTTTTTTGAGACGAAACTCTTCACTACTACTACAAGATCATCAGCTGATAGTTTCTTCATGATATCTGCTTTCAATTCCTCGTCCTTATGATGAAGATAATCTATCTCCTCATCGATTATAGGGATCGTATCAAGCTCTTTCTCACCAAGGTGCTCCATCTCGTCCTTTATCCCATCCAGATGTATCATATCCGCCTCTAACTCTTCAGGGTTCGCATCAAGAGAAAGCTTATCTTTCATCATCTCAAAGAATCCATTCTTTTCAGGAACTGGTATTTCAAGAGAATCGTCAGGAAGCGGAACATCTTTGTCCACTTCTTTCATAGCGGCAGTAATCGCATCTTCAGGAGACTCGTCTTTTTCAGGAACTTTTGGAACGGACTCTTTCTTGCCTCCTTTCAGCCATCCAACAAATTTTGCCATAACACCATGGACTTCAGGCTCAGCTTCTTCAGGAAGCCCTTCGATACGTTCCTTCTTCGACCGCTTACCAAAAATCTTTGTCACTGTCTCTGCAACCCTATCCATAAATCTACCAAATCTGCCCCTTTCCTTCACCTGGACATCAGTCACAGGGACATCAACAGGAGCTGCTAGGGTAACAGACTTCTTAGAACCGGTCATCACGCTTATCAGATGGGTCATATTCTGTCCTATATCCCTAAATTCATCAAGGGTAAGAGTATGACCACCATACACGAGATAAAGCATATTGTCCTGGAAATCAGAGAGTTTCTTCCGATTATCATCATCGTCTAGAATCTCCTTCACATGCTCAAGATATGCGAACTCTTCCTTTGTCGTCTTAAGCTTGTTATCAAGAAGTTTCCTTGATTTATTGTCCTTTGTCTCCTTTATCTGGGTATCAGTCCGCTCAACTATCTGCCTTGCCTCGCTGATACGATCGTCAATCCTTTTCAGCTCATGAGATAAGTTCTTTGTAGGTGACAACCCCTGGATGTTCAGCAGCCGGTTCAAGAACTCATAGAATATCCTGATAAGGTTATGCATTATCGATGGAGTTACCTCTCTCACACCCTCATTCGTCTCCCTTACGACCTCCACCATCTCTTCCCCTAAAGCGCGAAATCTCTTTTGAAGGTCGTCAATCTGAGTATCTACCATAAAATAGAGTCTTTTATGACTTCTTGTCTTTTAAATTTTAGTGATTACTATGAAATGGTTAACAAGATATATAAAAAGGAAAATGAAATAACCTCCATGGTCGATGCGATGAGCAAAAAAGATATCCACGCATTCAAGAAACAGGTAAAGGAATGCGCAGAGAAGATAGAACTGGTCAAACAAGAGATCGGAAAAGTTATCCTAGGCCAGGATAAACTCATCGAAACAATCCTTAGAGCGTTCATCTCAAACGGCCACATCCTCCTCGAGGGAGTCCCAGGAATCGGTAAGACCGTCCTTGCGAGAACCCTTGCAGACGTAATCAACTGTAAATTCGGAAGGGTCCAGTTCACACCAGACCTGCTCCCATCGGATATCACAGGAATCGTGAGCTACAGCGAAAAAAAAGGGTTTGAAGTCATAAAAGGCCCAATCTTCTGCAACCTCCTCCTCGCAGACGAAATCAACAGGGCACCACCTAAAGTGCAGTCAGCCCTGCTCGAAGCGATGCAGGAGAGAAGCGTAACCATAGGTAAAGAGACCCATGCACTCCCAGGACCATTTCTCGTCATAGCCACCCAGAACCCACTCGAGACACTCGGTACCTACCCACTTCCAGAAGCTCAGTTAGACAGGTTCATCTTCAAAGTGAATGTAACATACCCTGATCTAAAAAACGAACTTGTCATCATGGAGAAGAACCTTAACACCTCTGAACTCAAGGATTTCAAACTCACTCAACTACTTACCCCAAAAGACCTCATCGATATCGCTAATCTCGCAAAAAAGGTATATGTCCACCCTGCAATCAAGGAGTATATGGCCAAAGTCGTTGAAGCGACGAGACAGCCGTACAAATACAACCTTATCCATGCCGAAGTCATGGATGTAGGCGCATCACCGAGAGCATCTATCAATATCTACACCTCCTCGAAAGCACAAGCCCTGATCAGAGGCAGGCATTATGTCCTACCAGAAGATGTCAGCACGGTGTCGATGGAAGTTCTCCGACACAGGATGATCCTGAACTTCAAGGCGAAAATCAACAGGACCACGACTGATGAAGCAATAAACGACATCATGGACAAGGTATCCTTGTTTTAAGATGAAACTTGTACTCGATCTCGAACCTAAGATTCCTCTCATCGACGTGCGGAATCTGCAAAACAAACACGTAGAACTAGCGATGCTCGGCCATAAACCAGTCATCGTCAAGAAAGCTCTTGAGTTCGATCATTTCCGAGAATACCTCCCTTCTGACGATGCAAGGCTCATAGATTGGAAGGCCTCGCTTCGAGCAGGGAAACTCCAAGTAAGGATGTTCCAAGAAGACAAAAGCCTGTCAGTACTATTCCTCGTCGACACAAGCTCCAGCATGGTATTCGGTACAAGGGAAAAACTAAAAATCGAATACTCCTTCGAACTCCTTGCGTCGATGTGTTTCGGAATCCTAAACAACCAAGACAAAGTCGGACTATCAATCTTCAACGACCAGATCGTAAAACAGATTCCACCGACAGACGGTGTCGGTTCGTTCGGCGTAATCCAGGAAACACTTTACAACTTCGAGTCGTTCGGCGGCATGTCCAACATGATCGAACCGATATTCAAGTGCAACGAGGCCCAGAAAGAAGTCAATATCGTCATCATCATCTCAGATTTCATCTCCATAGACCAAGACTTCTCAAGATATCTGGCAGCGATCCCGCAAAGCATGGATGCTGTAGGGATAATGATAAGCGATCCGGTAGACATCTCCATACCAAATGATATCGGCCTCATCACAGTCAAGGACCCGTTTACCGGAGAAGTCAGGGTCATCGACTCCTGGACATCTGCATATGATTACAACAAGAGGAACCAACACAGGATAGATATGGTCAAGAAGAGTTTCGACAGGGTAGGCGGATCATTCCTCGCTCTCACCACAAGCGAACCTTTCGATGAAAAGATGATGAACTTCCTCGGAATACGAAACCAGGGGGCTGATTGATGAGAATATTCTTCGAGAACCCGTACTATCTCTTCGCCCTTTTCATACTGCCGTTCATAGTCTTCACGCATTTCTACATGCTCAAATACAAGAAGATGACCGCGATGAAATTCGCGAACTTCGAGACCCTAAAAAGGATAGATGAACACTGGGTCTTCTCAAAAAATGTACTCCAGCTCTTCCTC
>JAUUYB010000054.1 GCA_030590605.1 Candidatus Woesearchaeota archaeon | reverse complement strand
CTCAAAAACAATGATACACCTCCTAGAAAACGATCAAAAAAGCTTTTTGGATGCTCTAGAGACAGTTACTGCAAAAATAGGATGGGATAAGGATTCTATTAATGAGATACTGGCGATCGGTGTAGGAAGATCAACTGAGCAACCAATCATTCCGGCATATTTCAAAGCGAATATGCTTGGTATCGATACCGAAGAGGATCGTATAGATGATTGCTTCTCACTTTATGGAAATAATCCTTCTCTTGAATTCAAGGTGCAGGATGCTGGAACGATCAAGGAATCGGATGCTTTTGATCTTATCATAATGAGGCATCCGAATATTCCAAGAAAAGAATATTCACGCATCGCATTACGGTGCATAGAAGCGACAAAGGAACAAGGATATATCATGATTACCATGCTCCACGACACTGAAGTGCCATTCTATGTTCCTCCTCTTCTAAAAGCTGGTTATACCCCTAGACTTGATATCCAGAATCCTTTGGCAGATATCCTAGACTCCCCACTTTCTTCTGTCGGAGTCGATGGGTGGCTCTTTGTCGGCCAAAAGCATGGAAGATTGAAAACAATGTTTAACAGACTAAAGTATTTCTGAATCAATGAGGGTGATTTTTCTTTTTTTATTTTTTTTCTCTTTTAAATTGATATAGCGTAAGCGCCACCGCTCCTGGCGCAGGTCGGACCGGGGGACATGCCCCCTACGGGGTGGTCCGTAGGGCATCCACATTGCGGATGACCGTCTGCCGCCAAGAGGGGTGGTGGTGCTGAAGCGTACCATCCAGATACAATCAGATTTATCATAAACAATCAACAAAATTCCAAACCTTTATATACATAAAACCCTGTTTCATCCTTCTAAAAAGGGGGTTCAATGACAGATACATTTCTTCTGACTAACAAGATAGGAGGCTATGCTCTTCTCTCACCTTCACCTAATTCTAAATATGAGGGAGTCTTCTTCTTCCAGAAGGACAAGATGTTCAAATTCATCGACCAGATAAGGTGTTCTGAACCGCAGACAGGCATCACTTATAACCATTGGAGTGTGCAGAGATTCCACGAAGATTTTTCTGAACGTATCGCGATGCCTCATTCTTATGACAGCCTTATCTGGCAGGCGGATAAGGAGGCCTCATTCGATCTCATTCTGGACCCTAAAGAATCTTATGATGATCGGGCATGGGGCAGGAACTTTGAGTTTTCAGAAGAGAAAGGTTGTATCGTAATCACATTCATTAAACGTACTGACCATAGAGAAGACGGAAGCGATGGTGATGAAGAATATAGGATGCATCTGGCGATTGCAGGGCACATTTCATCAGATAAGAACGATTCATGGGAGGAAGTCGATTACAGCTATGACAGATTCCGTGAAGCACCTCCATACTCCCGTTATGTCTTCAACGCTCTTAAGCTGACTGGCAAGAAGATCGTCTTCTCCTGTTCTCCTGACAAAAAGAAAGCGATAAGAGAAGCTAATTATGTCAATACTAACCTGGGTAGGATCCTTAAGAAGCAGCATGCTCACACTGATCACCTGATCGAGACAGCTAAGCTCCCGATCCCTGATGAAGAGCAAAGAGATGCATATGAATCTTCTGTCATAGCCATGGACAATCTGACTGCTGTCCATTTCGGTATGGAAGGTCTTTTCGCAGGACTTCCCTGGTTCTTCCAGTTCTGGACAAGGGATGAGGCTATTTCGCTTAAGTCACTCCTGATCTCAGGTCAGACCAAGAAGGCTGAGAATATCATCCTCAGGCAGATCTCGACCATAAGACCGGACGGCAGGATCCAGAACAGGTTCCCGGATTCTGATCTCGGTAGTGCAGACGGTGTAGGGTGGGTCTTTAAGAGGACTGCTGACCTGATCGATCAGATAGAGAAGATGCATGCGATCAGGCAGTTCCTGACCAGACGTACAAGGAGGCGCATCCTTGATGCGCTCGAGAAATCGATCTATTTCATAGCCAAATATTACAAACGCGATGGTCTTATCTTCAACCATGCGAAAGAGACCTGGATGGACACTGACTATGGCGAGGACACGAGAGAAGGGAACAGGATAGAGATCCAGGCCTTGCATCTCTCTATGCTCAGGCTCATGCACAGGTTGTCCCGGAACCAGAAGTATCTTGGACGTGAGATCAAGTTCCGTCAGTCTGTCCTTGATAGTTTCATGGAAGGAGGGATTCTTCTCGACGGACCTGGTGATAATACATCCCGCCCGAACATCTTCATCGCGTGTTATCTCTATCAGGATCTTCTGGCTCCGAAAGTTTGGGAAGAGATATTCGACAAGATTCTGCCTTTGATCTATCAAGAATGGGGAGGCGTATCAAGCATAGGAAAAGATAGCGCACTCTACTGCCCCAAGCACTTCGCTAAGCAGGACAGGAGTTATCACAGGGGCGACTCATGGTATTGGGTGAATAATCTGGTGGCGATTGTCCTGAACCGCATCAACCCTGAGAGATATGACAAAGAAATCCAAGCGATCGTCTCTGCATCTGCTAAAGAGATTGAGACCATGGGTGTAAAAGGTTATCATGCAGAACTCTCTCCTGCTGAAGAGCAGGGCAGTGTTGGATGTCTTGCTCAGGCCTGGAGTTCTGCGCTCTACATCGAGCTAATGCATGAACTCTATTCATAATCATCGCAATTCTTTCAGAAATTTATCATACACCTATGAATAGAGATTGTCCTATACTCTTTTTTTATGAAGGACAGAATCCTCTCCATCTTAGCTATGGCAATCTTCCTGATAGGCCTGTCCCTGATCCTCATCCTGCCGGCTCCGGAAAGTCCTGATGAGAAAGAGAACATCACAGGCACAGTCGTGTCGGTGAGGAAAGCAGGCGATCTCACGTTCCTGACCATTTCCCGCGATGAACATATTGACATCCTGGTAGAAGGTGACCTCCCGCTCAGGAGAGGGGATCAGATAATCGTCTATGAAGAAGATGGGTTCGCTACATCGGTGATTCGTTTATTTTCTTCAGATAATACCTGAGCCAGGGTATGGCCAGGAACGCTGATATGTTCGCTGAGATGATCAACGCCCAGAGGACTGAAGTGTATCCGTATCCTAGGATGTATACGAAAGTGTATGCGAGAGGGATCGCAAAGACAAGCACTCTGGCAGATGTGATGATGAGACTCGGGATTCCTGTTCCGAGACCTTGGATGATCCTTCCTGTGTTCATGCCTATCGCCATGAATGGATAGGTGAAGACTAAGAACCTCATGATGACCGAGCCTATCTTTATGAGCTCAGGATCCTGGGTGAAGATAGAGAGGAGGATCTCTGGGATGAAGAAGATTATCACACCAAGTGAACCGACGATAATCAGGCTCATCTTGATGCCGTACCAGGAGATGTATCTGATGAGGTCAGGTCGCTTAGCGCCGAGATACATTGAGACAAGAGCGACAAGTCCGGAAGATATCCCGAAGACTGGCATCACTACAAGGGAGTCAAATCTCACTGCTAATCCGAAAGCCGCAATGTGATTCGTAGAGAAGCTCGTCATGACCTTGTTCAGGAGCAGGACTCCGAATCCCATGATAAGATGGGTCAGGATGACAGGCGCACCTACAAAAAATATCCGGTATATGAGTTTATTCCTAAAAGAGAACAGTCTGAAGTCCGCTTTGAGGTATCCTGATTTCTTGACAAAGAAAATGTAACAGAATATGAGGAACCCTAAAGTCTGCGCGATGACTGTGGCGATCGCTGCACCTTTGACACCGTACCCGAAACCGAAGATGAATATCGGATCGAGGATGATGTTTGTGATCAATGAGAATATCTGGAGTTTCATAGGAGTCTTTGTGTCGCCCTCGCCTGAGAGGATGGCGTAGAATGCTGGAGACAGGAAGAAGACAGGTGCAAAGAGGAATATGATCCTCATATAATCTATTCCCAGTGATGTCACCATGGCCTCTGCGCCGATGAATGCGAAAGCTGTTTTCAGGTAGAGTAATCCTGCGATAAAGAACACGATAGATATGCCTAAGCTGATAATGATGCCATGACAGGCAGCGTTTGCTGCCGCTCCCTTACGTTTCTGGCCTACCAGTTTTCCGATGACAGATGTGACACCCACCCCGATACCGAAGGCGAATGCATTCATTATGAAGAAGAACGGAAAAGAGAGCGTGACTGCTGCTATCGCTTCAGCTCCGAGCCTGCCTACGAATATGGTATCTATGATATTATAGAGAGAATGGACTACCATGCCGATGACAACAGGCATAGCAAGAGTAAATAACGCTTTACGCGGATTCTTGATGAATCCATCTACCCTGTTCTTTGTCATGTTCTGGGCTGAGAGAATATTAATTTATAAAGATATTGTTTGACAGTTTGAGATTTTATATTTAACATATTCATACGAAAACACGATTGTGTTTTCTTATGCATGAAAATCTCTGATTTCCCTAGCAACATCACTGGCACGGACGGTCGTAAGCACCCCCCCATCTTATGTGAAGAGACTACAAGTCGACCGAAGGGACAGCTTGAAAACCTAGCATTACCTCAATAAAGAATCTCCTTTTTGAAAATTAATCTTAAGAACAAGCATCTTTAATTCCTTATCACTTTCATTTTTAAATCCATGACTTTCGTTTTTATTAACATAGATCATATCGCCAGGATTTACTTTAAATTCATTATTATTAACAATCATTATTGCAGAATTATTGATTATATAAAAAATTTCATCTGTAAAATCATGGCTATGACAAGGAATTTCTCCCTTTGGAACAACAATAACATCTTCAATAAGATTAATTTTCTCTTTTAATTCTTCTATCAAGATTCTTTTTTGATAGCTTTTTCCTTTAATCCAATTATTGTGATTTATTCTTTGCATAATCAATTATAATTTACTAAATATTAAAAAGATTTCTAATCTAGGCAGGTTTTTAAATTGCAACTAGCATGAGTTAACATCCAAAAAATACAATCCAGAAATCGACGGAGCGAACGGCACGATGTCAGCCGGAAGAAAAAAATTAACAAAAAAATATATTTAAAATCTAATCTTGGACTTTGATGCATCCTTCAGGACACTGGACTTCGCATGCCCTGCACCCGATGCATTCATTATCTGTTGTATCGATTTTCTTGTCCTTATCATCAGATTTCTTTAGGACATCCATCGGACAGATCTCGACGCACGTGTTACACCCTGTACATTTAGAATGATCTATTATCGGTTTCGGCATGTTTATTCCTCTTTAGATTTCTTAGAAGTTACACTCTTTTTGACAGGCTTAGCAGGCTTCTCTTCAACCTTAGCGATAGGTTTCTCTTCAGTCTTAGCTGCAGGTTTCTCTTCAACCTTCGCTGGCTTCTCTTCAGTCTTAACTTCTGTCTTTACAGGTTTAACAGCAGGCTTCTTCTCTTCGACCGCAGGTTTGACTGTAAGTTTACCTTCAGGCTTTGTCCCTTTCATCGTGTCTGGGTAAGATGAGACGATTGCTTCCCTTAGTTCGCAGATAGCGACAGGGTAGAGCTTAGAGAGCGAGCGTTTGAGTGAAATCTGGATCTTCGCAGTGATGAGTTCCTGGACAAACTGGTCAAAGGTCTTCTTCCCGACATTATAGAATAGGAATGAGACTACTTTCTTCCGAAGCGCCTGGATGACAGATCTATTGCATTTGTTCATTGTAAGGACGATCGGCTTGAGTATAAGGAGTACACCATCTGATGTCTTGCATTTGAACGAGTGGTCAAGCCTGTTCTTGTTACGCCTGACCATCCTCTTGATGGACGCCGGCATCAGCCTGTACCGATTGAATATTGTCTCAGCATGAGACTCATGCATCTTCCTGACGATGAACCTGACATTGATCCCTTGTTTTTTAGGATCTCTTGTGAGTGTCATGAGATTTGCAGTGACAGTCTTACCGATAGCTTGTCGTGGATCTTCTACTGATGCTTCACCGAGATCGGCTTTTCCGAATGCTGGTGGAGCGACTAGCTTGACCCATACCTTCTTCTTGATTTTGGATTGTGATTTCTTGACTTTTTTCGCCATTTTCATAGTTGGAAAATTATCTTCATTTTTAAATGTTTGCTATTACCCACCTTATAAAGACCATTATTTCTCGTCTAGGCGTAATCTTTGGGATGAAGCGGCTGATTGAAGAGGATGCGGCCGTCTATGTCAGACCCTATAGGGCGATTCTCTGTCGTCTCGATGAACGCGTAGAGCTTGCCTTCATGTAGCAGGAATCCTTTAGGGTTCTTCTTGACCATATCATAGGCGTAGGTAAAATTTTCTTCCGTTGAGACTGCAAGTGCGGAATGGTAGCCGCCATAGCATTCCATTGATATAGCAAGGACTGGCATACCGATGTTAAGGAGCATCGACGCGCCAAGCACTGTACCGTCGAAGCAGTTTTTCGCGCCGT
The DNA here is from genome assembly GCA_030590605.1 of Candidatus Woesearchaeota archaeon. Taxonomy (GTDB): domain Archaea; phylum Nanobdellota; class Nanobdellia; order Woesearchaeales; family JAUUYB01; genus JAUUYB01. Next base: position 414 of record JAUUYB010000054.1, on the reverse strand, counting down.
TTATGAGTATCTGGGGCGGGGAGCGGACATTTTCACTTTTGTAGAAATCGTCATATTCGCTGTAGGTCTGGATGAATTCTGTTATCGCGACTGCCTTTTCCCACTGTGAAGCGCAGCCTTTGGTCACTCGGTCTACAAGGGATTGGACTATCCCTGAGTCCGGACGGACATAGTCTTTCTCGTTCTTGAATGATATCTGTTCGCCGGAGCTGTTCTTTGTCCATATCGAATGTGGAGGGGAAAGAGGTTTCCTGCTAGTGACATAATCAGAAAGTTCCACTATAGCTGTCTCTTCCTGTCCTCTGATCTTCAGGGGGACTGTGGCATGAGAGTAGCCTTTGAGGAACGGTCTTGGGATGAAGAAATCATATCTGCCTTCTGAGATAGGGAGTACCAGATGGTCGGGTCTCCCTT
>JAUUYB010000111.1 GCA_030590605.1 Candidatus Woesearchaeota archaeon | reverse complement strand
TAGCTTGTTCGCTCATCCATAACCCGAAGATCCTTATCCTTGACGAGCCGACCGCGGATCTTGATCCTGTACTGCGGGCGAGTGTATGGAGTCTCATCCGTAAGATTAATTCCCAGGGGACTACAGTGATCATAACATCACATTTCCTTTCAGAGATGGAGGGGCTTTGCGATAAGATAGCGATACTCCATAATAAGTCTATTGTAGTTACAGGGACCCCTGATGAGCTGAAAGACAAGTTCACGCTTAACCACGAGATCCATCTGGAGCTCGCTACTGAAGATTACCAATCGATCTCAAAAATCATCAGGCGAAACAAGTCCGTAAAGAAGATTAGGGAGGAAGATCATAAGCTCGTTATCTATACTCCTGAAGCTGAAAAGACACTCCATTCAGTGCTTCATCTGATCGAGAAGCGGAATGAGAAGCTGCTTGATATTGAGGTCAACAAACCGTCGCTTAAGGAAGTTTTTGAGTCATATGTTTCAAAGTAATATCCCAATTATTGCGATTTTAAAAAAGAGGTGAGTGATTGAAAAGTATACTGAAGATAGTTAAGAAGAACTTCAAGCTACTTTCTAGGTCGCGTAGCAGTGCTCTTATCATCATACTCGGTCCTCTTCTCATGATATTTCTTGTTGGACTTGCTTTCAACAACTCAAACCAGTATGAAGTGAATGTTGGTGTTTACTCTTCATCTTATAGCGATCTTTCGACGTCTATCGTAGCGGGCCTGGACGAGAAAAGTTTTAGTATATCTAGGTACAACCATGGAGATGCATGTGTAGACGCCCTGAAACAGGGGATGGAGCATATCTGTTTGACGTTCTCTCCTGATCTTCAGGTGGATTCTGAGTCTAACGAGATCAATTTCACAGTCGACTATTCAAAAGTGAATCTGGTATGGATGGTTCTCGATGCAGTGAGTCAGGAAGTGACTTCTAAGTCTTCATCACTCACGACTGATATGACTAACGTGCTTATCCAGAAGCTGGAACGGACTAAAGAGGAGATGGCTAAGGATTCCAAGCTCATCCTGGAACTTACATCAGGCAATAAGAAGATGAGTGATAAGGCCAAGGAATCTATAAGTAAGATCGGTTCGATGAGAGTAGATATCGACATGGAGAAGTTCCCAGTACAAGGGATGGTCGAGTCTTCTAACCAGGTGGAGTCTTATGTAGGGTATTTGATCCAGCACACTGAGGATCTGATATCAAGTGTCACTGGGGATATACTGGCCCTTGATATTAATGCAACGATGAAGGAACCCATCCTGGATACCATGGAGATGACCAAGAAGAAGATCAGCAATGTCCGTGAGTCTCTGGAGAAGCATAACGCAAATCTTTCAGAATCGTCAGATTTGCTTGAGGCAAGTATCTTGGATCTTAAGAAGGATCTGGACCAGGCAGGAGCCTTCAAGACGACAACTGTTTCTGAACTGGATGATGTTAGGGATACTGCGGCAAAAGAGCTCCAGAATATACTTCTGCTAAAGAATTCGTTTGACAAGATCGAGAACGAGATAGCATCGATCCAGGTATTTGATGCTGAGGATATCGCGATGCCGATCACGACTAATATAAACCCTATCACATCTGAGGTGACTCACCTGAATAATATGTTCCCGAGCCTTGTGGTCTTGATTGTCATGTTCATAAGCATCCTGCTATCTTCGACTTTGGTCATAATGGAGAAGCGATCAAAGGCATACCTCAGGAACCTTATAGTCCCGACGAATGATATAATCTTTGTCCTTGCGACTCTCCTTACGAGTTTCATCGTGGTGTTATTCCAGATCATGATCCTGCTTCTTGCTGCGCAGGTTTTCTTCGGCATCAGTATCTTTTCGAATCTCCATATGAGCCTTCTGACGCTCTTCTTGGTGTCGATAGTTTTCATATTGATAGGGATGACTATCGGTTACGTCTTCTCAAGGGAAGAGGCGGCGACTCTGGCATCGATATCTGCAGGTAGCATAATGCTGTTCCTTTCAAGCGTCATCATTCCGATCGAGAGCATGCCTTCTTATATCATAAATATAGTGAAGTTCAATCCGTTCGTGTTAGGAGAAGGGCTTTTCAGGAAGACGATTCTCTTCGGATCATCATTTGGAGATGTAAAAATAGATATCCTTATCCTTTTCGTTTATGCTCTCGTATTATTCGGGTCGATACTGTTCCTGCAGTATCTTATGAAGAAGTTGTTCATCCTAGGTGCTAAGCACCAGGCGAATGTCAAGAAGAAGTGAGGAATTTCTATTGAAAATCTCGCACAGAGATTTTCATGGGGGTTAGTACCCCGTACTTCAGTGCGAGATTTTCAATCCCTCGGACCGAAGGCAAATACTCCACACTTTAGTGTGGGGAAAGGCCATCGGTCCGAGTTATTAAGCCGTTGGAGTAGCGAGAATTTTCAACTGATCCGATCAATCTTTTTCTGTTTTCTCTTTACGATTCTTGCGACCTTCATTCTGATACGCATCTTCCGAAACCCTCTTTTATTGAGCAGGGTAAATAGGAATAGGATTGCTATAGTAGATGCGCCGATGGTCACGACATCAAGTGAAGGGAGGGTGATTCCGTCATCCACGACCTCGAACATCTCATCAGCGACAGCGTATTTGCCGTCAGCGTAGACGATCTGGGCTAAGATATGGTAACTCCCTGCTTTGGAATCTTTCGGGATGTCGAAGGTCCGGACGAAATTCGCTTGGGTCTCTACCGCGACTGTTTCCCTCCTCTTGAAGATAATATTTTCTTCTGGGTCAAGTATTGTGTAGTCGAGGAAGACATCTATCCTTCCTGCACTGCCGACATTGATGAGCTTGACGCTCGCGATGAGCTCTTCTCCTGATCCGACGTTCTTGAACTTTTGGGGAATCTCGATGAAGATGTCGAAGAGGGAGGACTCGATGATGCTAATCGCTTCAGGAGAGTCTTCCGCGACCTTGAACTCTGTGTGGGTGGATGCATCTCCTGCAGTTACAGTGAGGAGATAAGGTCCTTCAGGTATGTTTTCTGGAAGGGTGAGGTCCACGAGGATGCTGCTCTCGTTCTGGAGAATGATTTCTTCCTGTGAGAGGAGGGTTCGGTTCATAAGGTCAATGATCTGGATGGTAAGGATGATGTCCTGGTCTGATCCGGTGGCTTCGATGGTGAACCACATGGTCTCTCCAGGGATGGCGATTTGATATGAAGCCGGGAGATTGATTTCGAGGTCTAGGCCGATGCCTGTAGCGAGACCGGTTAAGAGCACCACGAATCCGATGAGATTATTCATTTTTCTTTCACCTCATCGAAGAAGTTGTAGATCTTGTTGAGGAGGTCTTCTCCTTTGGTCTGTGGACTGAATGCTATGATATCTTCTCCTGTTTTTGAGGCGAGTTCGGTGACCCTTTTGACGAATTGTGCTACATTCTTGACGTCGTTGTAGATTAGGAGAGTCGAGATAGCGTCTATCAATATTATCTTCTTGGATTTGATTTCTTTCAGGAACGACTCTATTGAGGTATGGAGGAGGTCAAGGTCGTTCGGAGGGATGTGGAGGACGTCGTCCCTGGTCTTCTCAGAGGTCACGCAATCGATGAAGAAGAGCCTGGAGGTGTCTACTCCTCTCTTGGACAGTATATCTTCAATGCTCTTTTGGGTCTTGTTAAGAGAGATGTATATTCCGGTCATGCCGCGTGAGTGGATGAGTGTATCGATTATCTCGTCTTGGAGTTGTTCGACAGAGGTGATTATCAGTTGCGAGGCCATTGTATTATTTTAGTATCTTTCCTATCTTCGATGTCAGGTCGGCTTTCGTGAACGGCTTCATGATATAGTCAGACACGCCTGATTTTTTCAGTTCGGATATTCTGTCCCCTGAGACCGGTATCGCGGAGAGGAAGGCGTATTTGGCTTTCACTTTCTTGCGGAGTTTCTCGAAGATATCCCATCCTGACATATCAGGGAGCATGATGTCGAGCAGGATGAGGTCGAACTTCTCCGATTCTGCGAGACTGATGCCGTCCTTGCCGTTATGGGAGAGTGTGACATCGTATCCTACGCTTCCAAGAAGCACTTTCACTGCTTCGGCAGTATCGATATTGTCCTCCACATATAGTATTTTTTTCATTTTTTCTTCCTCCTTTTCCCTTTGAGTGTGAACGAGAATGTCGATCCTTTGCCGGCCTCGCTCTCGATCCAGATCTCCCCTCCCATGAGTTCGACCAGCTGTTTTGTTATGGACAGGCCAAGTCCGGTCCCATCGTATTTTCGGCCTAGTTCTGCGTCGACTTGATAAAATTTCGTGAACATGTTCTTAATTTTTTCTTTTGGGATGCCTATGCCGGTGTCCTTCACGCTGATTAGGAT
>JAUUYB010000059.1 GCA_030590605.1 Candidatus Woesearchaeota archaeon | reverse complement strand
ATTATCATAAAGTCGAGCTTAATACCTCTTGATTCATCTGGTGGATACAAGCTCGACAGCTCGACTTTATGATTCCAGAAACTTTCCCTCAATAGTGTGAGTCCGTTAATACTCCATCTTTTAAGATGGAGTTAGGACGAACATATCAGTTAGGGAAAGTTTCTGTTATCTCGCTCAGGCGGATATCGACTCTTTTTCCAAGGATTTCAGAAAGGGAGTTTGATGCGCTGCCCGCACCGATATTTGCAGTCTCTACAAATGCATCTTTTTGCATGTCTGTAAGAGTGATGATCTCTTCCATGATCCGTATCAGAAATTGGTTATATTATCGAGGACCTTGGTTATCTCTTCAGGACGGAAAGGTTTGGTGATGATGTCAGATGCACCTGCTTGGATAGCATCGTTCACTATCTTCTCCTGCCCGCCGACTGATGTACACATTACGACCTTGGCGTTCGAATCCATGGCTTTGATTTCCTTTAATGCTTGTACACCGTCTTTGTCTGGCATGACTATGTCCATGAAGACCAGGTCAGGCTGTGCTTCGGAGAACCTTGCTATCGCCTCATTTCCGTTTGACGCCTGGATAATCTCATGACTTCCATCCTTGAGGATATTGATTATCATCGTTCTCATGAACGCTGAATCATCGACAACGAGTATTTTCATGAATTTTCACCTCTATTACATTTCAAGAGCGTCGAATATATCCGAGCTGCTGAATGGTTTAGTTATATATAGTTTGGCACCGATTCCAAGCGCCTTCTCCTGCTGTGAGGATTCTTTAAGGGAAGTTACCATTATTACCTTTGCGTTCTTATCGATTTCAAGTATCTTAGCTAATGCAGTGATACCATCCATCTCTGGCATCATGATGTCCATGAATACTAGGTCAGGACGCTCGATTGGGTATTTATCTACCGCGTCTTTCCCATTATTGACCTCGATGAACTCAAGATCTGGAATCTTCTTCTTGACGAAGTTTCTTATCACCGAGACCATAAGGCTCGAATCTTCAACTACCATTATTTTTTTCATTTTAGGTCCAACGCTTTGAATATCTCTGCGCTTGAGAATGGTTTCATGATATACAGCTTGGCACCAAGGTCCTTCGCTGCTATTTCTTGTGATTCTTCTTTGAGTGATGTGACCATGACTACATTGGCATTAGGGTCGATATCATGGATGTTCTTGAGGGCAGTGAGTCCGTCCATCTCTGGCATCTTGATGTCCATGAATACTATATCCGGTTTCTCAATGGGGTACTTGTCGACTGCTTCCTTGCCGTTATGGGCTTCTATGAATGCGACATCTGATCCTAGCTTCTTCTTGACAAAATTCTTGATGATAGAGATCATCAGGTTAGAGTCTTCAACAATCATTATTTTTTTCATTCTTTCTGTCTGAGCTTTCGAGCTACCACGACTTACTGCTTAAATGGTATATAAACATTTCGCTATGTAGGCTATTATGAAATCCTCGCTACTATCGTCAGTCCGAGCTTCAACTCTGAACACATTACAGCCGTCGCGAGGGGGCGCTCCCTACGGGAACGCAGGCTTCTCGATGAAAGTAAGAGCTAGCGAGGAAGATAGTAGCTCCCGGAGGGATAAGATTTCATAATAGCCGGAGTGACCAAAACTTTTTATACATGGATATGGAGTTTATTGGTATTTATAACTGGATACGGTATAAGGAGTTGATCCATCTTGATAAATGATAAGGAGATCCTAGGGAACACGGATATGAGGAAGATAGTGATAGAACTGCTCGAGACAGGGATAGATGCGGTTCTTCCTGAGAAAGTTATGGAGAATGTCAGTCTGGAAGGAGATGAGCTGGTGGTTTCTGGTGATAGGTTCAGGATTGCAGGTAGGATCTTTATCATAGGGGGAGGGAAGGCTTCAGGCAGGATGGCTGAGAAGATAGAGACCATACTTGGGCCTGATCGGATAGAATCTGGTGTAGTCAACTGTAAGGATGGGATTTATGATTGTAAGAAGATAGAAGTTATTCACGCAGGGCATCCTACTCCTGATGAAGATGGGGTCAAAGGAGTCAAGATGATGCTGGAATTGAAAAGGAAGTACAGCATCGGAAAAGATGATATAATTCTTTCCCTGATCTCTGGAGGGGGCTCTTCTCTCATGCCAGGACCGGTTGAAAGTATCACGCTTGAAGACAAGCAGGAGATGACAAGCTTATTGCTGGGTTGCGGTGCTGAGATAGGTGAGATCAACACTGTAAGGAAGCATCTCTCAAGTGTGAAGGGCGGACAGCTAGGTGCGTTTTTCGCTCCTGCGACAGTGATATCTCTCATACTGAGCGATGTCATCGGAAATCGTCTTGATGTCATCGCATCAGGACCGACTGTCCCGGATAGTGCAGGATTCGGTGACGCATTGGAAGTATTGAAGAGATATGAGCTCTTGGAGAAAGCACCAAAAAGGGCGGTGGATTATATCAATCAGGGGGTGGCTGGGAATGTTCCAGAGACCCCGAAAGAGTTGGACAACTGCAGGAATTATATCATAGGAGATAACACCCATGCACTTGAGGCTATGAGAGACAAAGCAGCTGCTCTCGGCTGGAAACCTATCATCCTTACATCTGAGCAGATAGGGGATCCAGGAGTGCGTGCATCAGAGAATGCGACTGCTATCAAAGAAGGCGGTGATCATGATTGTATCTTGATAGGTGGAGAGACCACTCCCCATCTTCCATCTGATCCTGGAAAAGGAGGCAGGAATCAGCATTATATCGCGGCGACCATTGCAGCGATGGAAGGTGCCAAGTTTTCATGGGTGGCAGCATCTCTTGGCACTGATGGATCAGATTTCCTGTCTGATGTCGCAGGAGCTATCGCTGATGAGGCATCATTTCCTGAAATCGAGAAGTCAGGTATGGATCTGGATGATCATCTGAGACGATATGATAGTTTCACGGTTCTTGAGAAGATAGGGGCGCTTATCAAGACAGGAAGCACTGGGACGAATGTGTGTGACATCATGGTCTACCTCATCCGTCGATGAAACTGATGACATGATCCTTCTTGAATGGTTTCTTGAGAATATCGTGAGCGCCTATCTGTCTGATCTTGTTTTTTGTGACTCTTTTGGTACTCATGAGTATCATCTGGGACTTATGCTTTTCTTTCTTGAGTTTACTGAAGAGCGCTTTTCCTTGGCTTTCGCCTATGAAACAGATGTTTGGGGCATGATCCTGGAATATTTCGATCGCTTCATCATGCGAATCTGCAGAATAGACCTTGATGTTGCCGAAACTTGAGAATATGTCTTTAATCCTTTTTGCGGCCGTTGATTTTTCATCGACGATCAGGATGGTCATCAGTCGGGTCCTGTTAAGTATCCTGGTGAGAGATTCCTTAGAGAATGCGAGGACGAGTGCTGCTTGGATGCGTTCTTCCTTGATGAACACATCGGTGCGGATGGTGATGGTCTTCTCTTTGCTTGTTTTCTTGAGCAGGCCGGAAAGAGTCTCTTCTGTATGCAGGTGTGGGACTGTGGGCTTCATGATGAGGTTGATGAGGTTCGATAGGGCATTTAAGTAGGATCCTATCATGATATTGCCGAATTCGCTGAGGATGGAATCGTTGACAGATGCCTTGTATTTTTTTGTTTTGAGGATCCGGATGATATTTTGCCCTGTCTCTTCGAATAAGAGTAAGAATGCTTCTCCAGTCAGATCTCCTTCTATATTGATATGGATGACACTCGGAATATTTTCCTTATGTAGGATTTTCTTGAGAATTGCTGTGGATGTAGATATATGGGTCTCTGTATGGCTGATATGGGTCTTCTGGTTCGTAAGGAGTGACATGGCCACTGATGCATGCCCTGTCCCGATGTTCCCTACCTCTTTTAGTACATCTTTGTCAAGATTGTTGAATGTTGTCATTCGCTTAACTCTTTTTGGTGAACTCCCTTTAAATTATTTTCGTCCTGACTCCATTGCACACAAGATGGAGAAAGAGATGAGATGCACTTAGCCAGAAAGTTGAATGTTATCATGTTCTCACCCCTTTTTTTAAGTTATCAGGGGAAGGAGTATATAAAAATTATGATTTCTATATACCCTCTTAGATATTTTCTATAGTCCATAATTATATATATGATAAATCTCGCCACTTTTTGTATTATGCTCGTGTGAGGTGATTAGATGAGATGGTTATTGGTTTTATTGGCGATTATGATTCTTGGATGCAGTTCTCCACAAGTTCCGGAAGGAAGAGTCTGTGAGGCTCCTCTTATGGATACCGGGGATAGGTGTTGCATGGATCAGAACAGTAACAATATATGCGATATGGATGAGGAAGAACCTGTAGTTCCTGTAGAGCAGCAAGTTGTTGAGGTAGTTGAAGAGAATCCTCAATTGGTCGATCCAGTGGAAGTCGAACCAGAAGAGGTAAAGCCCCCCGTGGCTTCAGATACTAAGGAATATGCCGAGGAGAAGCTATCAGATATTACTGATACTGTTGGAGATTTCGTAGAAGTCGTCAGAAGCGAGGAGACTGTGATTATGTTTGATAGTTCTAGATCTACTGGGGCGATGGTGACTGCAGCTCTTAACCTGAAGCTCTTCCTGAACGATCCTGACAGGATCACTTATGCTGACAATGCGAACTTCGATATGCTTTCAAAAGGAGAGATTGACAGCCTGTTGAAGAAGAACCTGATCCTTTTAGGTAATGGTTGCACGAACGATTTCATCTTACAGATCGAAGGAGGGAGTGAATGTGATGCAGGGCTTGTGAAAGGCACTGGAGTGATCAGGACTCTTGAGAAGGACACATCTTCTGTTACCCTTATCCTGGGAAAAGATGATGAAGACGTTTACTTCCTTGTGAAGAAGATAATTGCGGGAGAAGTTGATTACACCTCAAGCATGATTGAAGTGGATCTGTCCTGAATCTTTAATTTTTTGTTTTTTTCTTATAATCTTCCTGCCAGTAGTCCAGCCTTTTTTCTATCTTGAGCAAGTGATCCTTGAAGCGCTTGATGGTCCTGTTCATTCCTACTACTGAATCGAAGATGATCCCTTGGATGGGCATGACCGCTGCAAAATGCATGAATCTGGCCTGTTTTTCGACGATCTTTACCTCTTGGAGGCGCTTCATGAAGATTAAGTGGATGATCAGCCGCAGGAGGCAGGAGATCAAGAGGACGAGAAAGAAGGTTGTGGGAAATATTTTCTGGAGTAGGGGGTGGCTGAGGTTGAATGATGCGATGATGCCCCCGATCATGCTGCCGATGAAGATGGCTGATCCTTTTAGGGCGTTGAAGTAGGCGAAAGCTCTGACCCTGTTCTCGATATTGATGGAATCGAAGATGAAGTTGGATGTGGAAAGGTTGAATCCTGCCCAGGCGAATCCCAGTATCAGTTGGAGTATGATACCGATTGAGAAAGTGGTTTCAGGATCGAAGAACCTTGTCAAGTACCAGAACGCTGGAACTATAGAGATGATGATGCCTGAGGCTTTCAGGATCTGTTTGTTGCCGTAGTAGTCTGCGCTTGCACCCCAATATGTGATGGTGATGAATCCTGAGATCGATGCTGCTGCGATTATGACCATATATTGCAGGTATGAGAATTCCAGCACCTTCAGCCAGTAGATGATGAAGATAGGTGCCACGAGCCAGACCGCGAAATGCATGAGTGAGATGAATAAGGTGAAGATTCCGAAATTATTTTTGTGGATGTTCAACAGGAACTTTTTGAATCCGAATTCCTTTGGTTCTCTGACTTTGACGATCGGTTCGAACTCTTTTGAAGTATAGTACCAGGATACCAGTCCGCCGATGAATGCTAGTGAGAATAATGCGAAAAAACCATATGCCGGATCGATACTCTCAATAGAATGGAGGATGAATCCCCCTATGATGACTGAGAAGAATGTTCCTGCTCCTGCAACCCTGTTCCTTTTGCCGAAGAACTTCCCTCTCTTGTTGTCTGAGACGATGTCTCCGATCCAGGATGCCCAGGCTGGAGCGACGATTCCCTTCATCGTGAAGTAGATCGTCGCAAGGGCGATAAGGAGCCAGACGCTCCGAAAAAGATAAGATAAGAGGACTATCGATGGCCAGACCAGTACTTGAAAGGCGAATGCTACCAACACTATCTTTTTTCTAGAGTCGATGATATTGGTGAGCTTTACTGCGAAAAGTCCAAGAAGTGATGCGATGAGGATTGGAAATGCAGCTAGGAAGCTGATCTGGAATGCTGATGCTGCGATGAGGACTGCGAAAGCTGAAAGATAGAACTCGCCGAAGCCCACCATTGTAGATGAACCTGCGCCGTCCTTGATGGAATAGCTGAGCGTCTTGCTTATCCGTTCCTTTGCTTCTGCGTCGGATATCTTCTCTCCGCTGGGTTCTATTATGTCTGCCATCCTCTTTTTGTAGATTCATCTGATGGAGAGATATTTATACGTTTCGTCTCCGCGCAAGATTTTTAAACTAGTGGTGGTTTATGGCTTACGTGATTACGCCAGCGTCGCATAATCCGGTATTGCGACTGCCTCGAAAGCAGTTTTCCTATGGATATCCCGGTTCAAATCCGGGCGCTGGCGTCTTTTGTTTTCAGTCTGATTCGTGAGACTTCCTTAGGAATGTCTCACTTGGTCGCCATTGATCAAACACAAAAAAATCGAAGATTTT
>JAUUYB010000052.1 GCA_030590605.1 Candidatus Woesearchaeota archaeon | reverse complement strand
AGGGTACTCGTCGTAACTACACTTCCCTCCTTACCAATTATAACGAATTCATCGAGAATCGCAAGAAAAACTTAGTTGAACTCGGACATGCGAAATATACACAAAAAAAGAAGAGTATGCGTCAACTCTTAGGTAAAGAGACTGTCTGGATGCACGACGTCTTCTTCATGGATGGGATGGCTATACTCACCGATGATGCAGCATCCGGTACAATCGGGACACAAGTGGACCCACACGAGAAGCTCAAGCCAGGAAGAAAATATTATCTGATCAAGCGCACACACCAACTGTCAGATATCCAAAAACAGTTCTTCGATCATCACAAATATAACGAGAAAATCGAATACATTGACCCTAATGGGGGAAAGAACACCAGCAATATCCATGCAAAACCTTACTTCACTTGGAAACATGGCAATCATTTCTATCTAGTTACAGAGATGTTCCCCGCAGCAGATAATGCCAAACTATTCTACCTCATGAACCAAGAAGAGAATAGGGAAAGATATGCAGAGGTCAAGAAAACTCTCGTTGAAGTCCTCGTTGAGTCACGTATAGACTGGATGAAGAAGACGGGTCTTGATATCGAGTCTACCCCTGAAGCAAGGAAATCATATATATCTATGATCGATGACGTAGTAAAGAACTACCAAATCAATCTCAAGTCTGCGATTGGGCATCTCAGACAGTTCACCAATTCGACCATCACTGATGAAGAAGCAGATAGGTTCCTTGCGACTATGCCACATCTCCTCAAAGAATTTAAGAGATATCTCCATCCGAAAGTCCCACTTGTGGGACGTATTCGGGATGATTGCGTCTCGAACTCTGGATTACTCACTTATCGTATACAACCAAGGATTGAGGACCTTGAGGAACTGCTCTCACGAGATCCTGACCAAGTAACAACGGATGAAAACGGTGTCCTCCATGTCACTAAAGAATTCATCCGAAGCCAGCTCAGGTCATGGGATACACCGGATAAGCTCGGAACAATCGGAGAAGATGATAAGCATATCCAGGAAGACTATGACCTTGATCTCACTGAAGAAGAGAAGATGTACTTCCACGCACTCAAGATGGATCTCCTATTCGGAGATGATGAAATCTCAAAAAAAGCCTATTGGTCTAAACATTTTATGGATGGATTCTACAGATCTTTTAGGAAGATGGATCTGGCACTCACTAAGTACAGTGCAAACAATGAGGTTGAATACGAACACAGAAGGAAAGGTCATAAGGAAAGGAACAGAAAACGCGTTGATTATGTTGACAAAGCCAGTCACTACTGCTTCCATGCGGTAAAACACCTTCTTGGTCACTACACATTCATATCCTCAGGAGACCTTAAAGACTTGACTTTTGAAGAGGGAATCGAGAAGGTAACCATCTTTAACAATGGTTATACTTACCAGGGTAATGGAGTCCTGAACGAAGAACATCTTCCCAAAACCCGTGATCCTGAATCACCACAAGCAGTATTCGAAGCCGCTAACATGATCAGAGAAAAATGCTGCGAACAAAAGATAGATTTTACATCAATCAGGGAATATACTCTTGGTCTCCTTGGTAAAAAAAAGATCTACGATACATTAATCAATATGCATTTCCACTCTATGTTCTCAGATGGTCAGTTCTCATCAGAAGATTCTCTTACTGAGATGATCAAGGCAAAGGACGAAGCACTCGCCAAATACATGATCCTCTCTAAGACAGACCATGACACTTTCAGGGGGACAGATGAGCTGATCTCAATCACAACTGATCCAGGCATCATCATCATTCCAGGAATCGAACTCTCGACCAAACACATCATCCCTGATGAGAACGGACAAGAGCAAGGATACATCGCCCATATCCTGGCGTATTTCACCAAAGAAACCTATCAGACCAATAAGCCTTGGGTGCACTGGCAAGACATCCTAAGCAACTCAGAAGCCTATCGAGTGAAAAGGATGAGGAAGATGGTAAGTTCTCTCCAGGATGAAGGTTATGAGATAACATGGGATGAGTTGGAAAATTTGTATAAACCAGGCATCCCATCCAGGATCCACCTTGCAGCCTTACTTTACAAGATGGGGAAAGCAGATTCGATCTTCGAGGCAAGAAGCGAGATAGTTGATAAAATCAAGCTTCCTGTCAAAGACGAGCTATTCATGGCAATGCCAACCCTAGACGAAGCAATCACACAAATAGTTGGTATAGGGGGCATCCCAGTCCTACCACATGTCAATGAACTTCCTGAATATGCAAAGCAAGGAAACCTGGGGCTAGTCGATTCCCTCCTGAATCGGCTGATCGATACAGGGCTTGAAGGCATAGAGATGAAGGCGATATACAAGCCACCTCTTAGAAATCTTTGCGAAGAAAAGATACGTAAGCACAATCTCATCCCTACAAGGGGAACAGACTGGCATGGCCGAGCGATAAAACCTCAGGCAGTGGAAGCAATCGAAGATAGATATGGTACCGCTGAAATCCTGCACCAAAGAGGACTCATACCGTTTCCGCTTCTACATTAAGGATGAGAATCGGACCGATCATACAGAACAGCTTCTGTAAGATAGTGACTGAATGATGGATGAGTATGTTCTCATACTGGTTCTTCGTCTTTGAAAACATGTTGACTGCGTTCTCTATCATATTCTTCCTGTTCTTCTTGACTTTTACCAACATACTCATATCAAACCTATAATAAGTCTCAATAATCATATCTATCATCTTATTTGATTCTTCGAATATCTCCAGCACTTCTTTCTGTATCTTGATTTCATCATCCCTACGGTCATAGAAAAATTGGCAGAGATACTTATATTGGTCAGCGAGATTCTCAAGATCCTCGATTATATAATATAGGGGGCCTACATACTTGACTTTTGAGAACCCTCTCTTGTTAAGATATCTTCGACAGATTGTCGTAAATCTGTTGTTCGTCTCTTCCATATGTGAGATGATGTGCAGTTGAGAGTAATCTTTGGTCTTGAGCGCATCATATACCCTGTCAGCCATATCCTTCATCAGAATGAATGTTCTTCTGAGGAGCGGATTGAATTCCTCTACAGTTCCAGATACATTCTTTATTACACAGTAATTCTTCCCATGTTCAAGGATCTCAAACCCCTGTGATTCTTTCCCGAGAGATTGATGGACTATCTCAATCATGTTGGTATCATCATAGGTTATTTTCAGCTCGTCAATCCCTTTCTTATAGAGCGCATGGATAACCCTTGGCGTCATGAGGTCTAAGGCAGTTATGTCTATCTGTGCTTTCTTGTAATCAGTATAGTCCGTGTTGCTTACAATAATCCTCTCCCCATCTTCGGATACATCAATCTCCTGGCCTTTTACAATGTTGTTTCGCAAAGCCCATTTCCTAGGTAAAGACACGAGATGAGTAGAATTTGCTATCTGAATAACCTTTCTTTTCACTTCATCCACCCCAAATTATATAATTTGTAATTAATAGTTAGAAGCATATAAAAAGTGGGTTATCTATATAAATATTTCGATTATTTATAATATTCAATTAATTATATAATTTATATATAATTTATAATATATAAGGAAAAATTATATAAAATCTAACATATTATATAGAGAGTATGGATAAAATCCGGACTATCATTTTTCGGAATCGTCCTAGTATAGGGGGTGTGTAGTATGAAACAACTGCTAAGATCCGCATTCGACTTAGAGGAATATGAAGAAGCAATCCGAGAAGGAATCTATTCTCAAGATACACGAAGTGATATGCTTGAGAACGACGAGATTTCAGGATGGGAAGCTGCATTCATGGATGGTTGGGATAAATCAACAGCCTAATCGGTGATTTTCATGGAAGTAAAACTGCTAAATCAAATAAATCCAGACAACTTTAATGACGGACTAGATTCTGCACTAGATACAATAGGCATAATACTTGACAATCCAGTGATGTGTGGAGCCTGCATGCTCGAGATGAAACAAGTCGATCAAGGCTTATACAGCTGTCCTAACTGCAACGCACTTTTCAGATTAAAGAGGTGAATAAAGATGGGACTGGAAACCACCCTAGGATATATAGATTATTCGGACATCATTTCAGGCAATATCGATTACACTCATCCAGAATATGACAGGATATGGAAAAACCTATTTGGGGGGGTAATCGGAAGACTAGAGAGAGTCTCACTTTAGGATTCAATCCAAATATTTTACAAGGAGGTGGTGAAAATAGTTGGAAGAACTCGATGTATAATTTGTGGTGTAAGCATAACAAAAAGCGCGCCAGGAGATCCTTTCGTCTGCAGGTCGTGCTTCCATGAAAACCAGTCACTTGATATGAAACGGTATTGGCACCTAGACAAGGAGTATCCGTTTCTCTAAGACTCCATTGAACATCTGGACACCTCCATCGGCTGGCTTAACGGGCACACGCTCGTAGCCGATGGATTTTTTTTTTAAAAAGGGGGATGATATGAACATCACGCAGGAAGCTCTAGAAAAAACGGGCCTCTCAAACAATCAACAAAATAAGTTTTCTCTACTTCTCGATAAGATCCGATTCCTAGATCCAACTTATCAACATCTTATCCAAGACGCTTACTCATTTGCAAGCTATTACCATCGCGGTCAGACACGGCATGATGGATCCCCATTCATCGGACATCCAATCGATTCTGCAGATATCCTCCTTACCTACTTCTCTGACATCATACAGAAGATCGACTCACCTTTTCCCCCTTACAATAAGCCGCAACAGAACCTCGCTGTCGCAGTCTCTTCCACGATCCTCCACGATACAGTAGAGGACACCGACGCAGAACTTGATGAAGTCAGGGAATCATTCGGACCTTCAATCGGACTGCTCGTATACGGCATGACAAAGCCAAAAAAAGAAGGGACCCCAGAAAGAAGGGAACAAGAGTACCAAAAAGTATTCCAGTATGTCGTCGATCTCGATCCGAAAGAGATCGCCATCCGTCTTTCGGATGTCCTCCAGAATTCTTATACCCTCTTTGTCCACAGGGAGGATAAGATGAAAAGGATAGCACATCATATGCAGGACAACTATCTGGGCATAGCCTATCTAGTAAACCCAGAAGCAGGAAAGAGACTCCAGGAGAACACCACATACTTCCTTAAGGCTGCCTAGGAATAATCTCTCCAGATGTGCTTGCACTTCGTGCATTTCAAGAATTTCGTCTCTGGTTCGTCAGCCGCCCGGGTCTGGATAAGCCAGTACTTCGCCCGATCATTCTTACATTTAGGGCACTCAGCTTCAGTTTCAGGAAGAGTCTCGTCATCATCTTCCTGGACAACACTTATGTCAGCAGTCTTCTTGACTTCCTCTTTGATCGCTACCTTAGAGGTATCCTTATCAGAATATCCACATGAACAGGACATCACCATCTTCTTATTGACTTCCTTTGGAAGGAGCAGTGCTCCACATTTTGGACAAAACATATTTACATCACTCCTATCATTCTAAAAATCGGGCTTATCACCCATACTGCAGCAATCTTGATATACCCAAGGAAAGGTATCCTGAAGAGTGCAACACTTCCCTTATCATGGTCCTTGTATCCTATGATCTGGTCTTCTCTTATCTTGATCTCATTGAAATTAGACATCGAATTATGGTCCCCTTTTGCCTGGTAATAATAATATCCTCCCTCATGCCATTTCTTCACTACACGATGGATCACCGGATCGGTCTTCCCCTGATAGACGATCACATCTCCTATCTCGATATCTTCTGGAGACTTTCCCTTAAGTATCATTATGTCGCCTGTGTTGAACCCATTCCTGAACGAATAATCAAGGAATGAATCCTTCGATATCCCAAGTTTCAGGTAGAATGATTCATGCTCATTCCACCAATCATCAAAAGACCCGTCATGCTCCATGCTCCCAGAGACGACAGCGACTATCGGATGACTTGTCCCGAGGAGAAACCCAAGTCCTGGGTATACAAGAAACTTAATCAAAATGAACGCCACCAGAATATCAAAGACCCAGCTCCAGGCACTGTCATCATCAAACATGAAGTATTTCAATCTCTGGAACCCTGTCTTCTTCATTCAGCCTGCGAGACCACAACATTTTTAAAAATCTATCGGTTTAGAAGGAACTATGCCCACAAGAGACAAAGAAATCCTTTATGAAGGCCCACAATATTTCCAGGGGACTTTGCAGCTGCGTAACCCGAGCGAGGAGCTCATCAGGTTCGTAGATAATTCAATAGAGAAAGCGGGAAATATCACAGTCGCAAAGGTCGTCAAGATGAAAAATGGTCTTGACTACTATGTAAGCTCCCAAAAGTTCATACAGTCCCTTGGAAAACGTCTGCTCAAGGCATTTCCAGGAGAACTCAAGACATCTGCAAAACTGTTCACACGGAACAGACAGACAAGCAAAGAAGTCCACCGGGTCTCTGTGCTTTTCAAGCTCCACCCATATAAAAAAGGAGATACAGTCACATACAAAGGGGATGAGATGGAAGTCCTCGGACTAGGTCCTAAATTAAAACTGCAGAACGTAAAGAGCAAGAAGAAGCATACTATCCCTTATAATGACCCATATCTCAGATGACCCTCTCCTTCCTGTAATCATCTACTATCTTCTCGATCAACTCTGACTTGTTCTTTTTGCTGTCTAATGTTTTCCTCTTAACTAAAGAGAAAAACCTGAAATGTGACATCCTCAGTCCACTACCATCGATCGTGATGAACTTGAACTCGTCCCTGAATCTCTTACCGAACTGACGTCTCCCGACGAGGATCTCTACTATACCTTCAATCCGTCTGACTACCTTGTCGCTGAAGACTGAAGGATCATCAATGATCAGCATATCACCTGGACGGATGCGGAGGACTTCCTCAACCTCCTCAAACCCCTTTCCAAGATCAGGAATCCGCTTCAATATGTAGCTGTCCCGGATATCCATGATCCCCTTGCTCATCTTAAATAAATCTTTTTTCAGAAATCTGTTCTCTTTCCTGATCTGTTTCTCTGTACTCTTCATAAGATCGATTGCAACATCCCTAAATGCAATATCCCTATCCTTTCTCT
>JAUUYB010000010.1 GCA_030590605.1 Candidatus Woesearchaeota archaeon | reverse complement strand
TTCTTGCAGACCGGGCAGATACCCTTATGCTTAGCTGTCTCTTCAGGAGACATGACTATATTGCAGTTCCGGTGGCCGTCGAAATGATATTTTCCGTAATTCGGGTCGACTTCTATGGTGCCAGTGAGGCCTTCTCCGGTACGGATAGCGTTTATCAGGTTCTTATAGGTCAGAGTAGGCAGCTCAAAAATGGTAGATTCACGTCCTATCCTCCAAGGCCAGAACGAATGGAGATCTGAAAATGAGACCAGATTGTAATCGTCTAACTGCGAGATACGCCAATTCATCGGAGGGTCTGAAGAGAGCCCGGTCTCGACAGCATTGATGTGCTTGGTCTGATCACCGAAACATTCCTTGACAGAATCGAAGCCGGATTTCGAACCGAACATGCTGAACCAGGGAGTCCAGATGTGAGCCGGGATGACCTCGATGTCCTTATTTATCTCCCTCAAGGATTCAACGAACTCCGGGCAGGGAATCTTGAATATAGGTCTGCCATCATAATCTACCCTTCCTTTTGTCAAGAGGTAATCAGTTATCTGTTTGACTGTGTCTAAATCTGGTGCCAATAAGACGTTATGCACCCTTCTGCCTTTTCCGCCTTGTGTGTATATGAGTGAGATCTCTGTCGTCAGTGCGAAAGGGAAACCTGTACTTGTTCGTAGTATTCCATTGCCATCGTCAGTCAGTTTTGAATGGATATCCTCAACCCATCTGGGATGCGTGAAATCGCCAGTGCCTAACAGGTCTATGCCTTTGATCCTTGCGTATTTCTCCAGGTTCTCGAAGTCCAAACTTTTAGAAGTAGCCTGAGAATAACGACCATGGATGTGGAGGTCAGCTAGCATTTATGAGCTGTTGGGGGAGGTAGTATAAATTGTTATTGGGTGTTTGGTTGAGGTTACTGATATGTTAATATTACTGTACGCTTCAGCACCGCAGCCACCAAAGCCGGAGGACGGTCATAGGCTTTGCCTATGCCCTACGGACCAGCCCGGAGGGCGCGTCCCCAAGTCCGACCCTCGGCAGTGGCGGCGGTGCTTACGCTAAGATGTTATAGAAAAGTCGAGCCTAATACCTCTTGATTTATCTGGAGGATACAGGTTCGACAGGATGCTCGACTTTTCTATTCCGGAAATTTTCTCTCAATAGTTAGCGAGTCCGGGAATACCTCACTTGAAAAGTGGGGTAGGACGAGCATATCAGATAGGGAAAATTTCCGTTATTCTTAAGAAATAAAATATCTCAATCTGTCTCATCCTTCTTGAAGCCGCTGATGAAACCATGAACTATCCTCAAGGTGAACTCGAGAGCGATGGTGAAGCCTAGGTAATACAGGAGAGTGGCCCAGTAATCAGGGATCTGCCATAAGAGATCGATCGATGATTCTAAAGAGAAATAGCTTATGTCAATAAGGAAGACACCAAGAAGGGCGAACGGAAGCATCTTTGCCAAGTCCTTTGAGAGATCCTCATTATAATATGCGGTGACACGTATCGAAGCGACAATCGCTATAGATATCATAAGGATGCTGTCAAGATTCTGGCTCTTTGACAGGAAGATGAGGAGACTCGTAAGTATAGCGAACCAGAAGAACACGAACAGAGGGAAGAATATGACATACTCGAAGATATATAAGAACAGAGCGACGAGATTGTGAATAAGAGGATGGCCTGAGGTGTTGAATTTATCCAAGTGGAGCTTAAAAACATCTTTCCTGGACAAAAACCTATAGAAATGGAATATGAACATCGAATAGACGACGATCCCTATTATGAACTGGGTCAGCGGTTTCAGGATCGGCACCATCTCTGCAAGGGATAACTCAAGCATATATGTTTTCTAAGAATCTGAATATATAAAAGTTATCAAAAGATTCATCTGATTAATCTAAAAAAAATGCTTCAACCTTACTTGAACTTCGGCATCCCAGGCATGCCTTTCTGACCCATCTTCTTCATCATCTTCTCAGGGTCCTTCCCTTTGAACATCTTCATCATCTTCTTGGACTGCCTGTACTGCTTGACAAGCTCCCTTATCTCACCAGCGCTTGTACCCGAGCCCTTTGCGATACGCTCAGCCCTAGCCCTATCGACTAGATCAGGATCTTCGAGTTCTTTTTTCGTGAACGAACCCATCATGAATTTCCATTTCTTGAGCTTTCCTTCCTGGACCTTCAACATGTCCTTAGGGATCTTCGCCTGGTTCATGCCAGGCACCATATCAAGCAGCTTGTTCAGAGGACCCATCTTGTTCATGGCCTCCATCTGTTCATAGAGATCAATAAGATTGAAATCGCCTTTCAGAAAACGCTTACCAAGATCTTTCGCTTCATCCTCGTCCATCGCTCCCTGAGCCTTATCGAGCAATGCCTCGAGATCACCCATACCAAGCAGCCTGCCGACAAATCCTTTCGGGTTGAAAGGTTCGAGATCTTCAGATTTCTCCCCAACACCTATGAATATTATAGGCGCGTCAGTGACTGCGCATGCAGAAAGAGCGCCTCCTGCTTTTGCAGTACCATCCATCTTCGTCGCGATTATCCCTGTGATATTGCATGATTTATGGAACTGTTCTGCCTGTGTCTGTGCTGCCTGACCAAGATCCGCGGATATTACAAGAAGCCTTTCCTGAGGCTTGATTTTCTTGTTGACCTCTTCGATCTCCTTGATCAAGTCATCAGAAAGCGCGTCACGCCCAGCAGTATCTATAATCAAGAGATCGAATTTCTGAAGCTCAGGTTCATGCTCCTTCCAGATCTTGAGAGCGTCCTTCTCACCTTTCTTGATGAACACCGGAACATTGATCTGCTTGCCTATCTGCTCCAGCTGATCCATCGCAGCCGGCCTGTGGACATCAAGACCGACAAGCGCTGTCTTGAATCCTCTGTTAGTATAATACTTAGCGAGCTTGCCTGCAGTAGTCGTCTTACCAGCACCGAAAAGACCGACAAGCATTATCCTTATAGGCTCTTTACCTTTTGTGACCTTCAGTTCCAGTTTCTCCTTCCCTAAGAAGACTACGAGTTCCTCGTAAACAATATTGATCAGGTGCTCTTTCTTGGAGATCCCCTTAGGTGTGTCTTCTGACTTCACCCTTTCCTTGATCTGGTTCGTGAGATTAAAAACTAGCTTGACATTCACATCTGACTGAAGAAGCGCACGCTGGATGTCCTTCACAAGCTCGTTGATCAGCTTGTCTGAAACGAACATGGATTTCGCTATCTTCGCGAGCGTTCCCTTGAGTGATTCGCCTAACTTATCGAGTACCATTAGAGACTGAAAAGGAGATTTTATTTATAAAGGTTGGGGTAATTATTGTTTTATTTCTCTACTATCTTTTTTCTATTTGCACGCTGCGCTGCCGCCCCCAAAGCCGGCGGTCGGTCATTTGCCTAAAACAAATGCCCTTGGCTCGCGGAATGCCACATCGATTCCCGGCGAGCCTCCGCGGCAGTGGCGGCAACTTGCTATCTCTATCAATAATTATAAATAGTATCTATACGACTCCATCTCCCATGAATATCAAGAACATCACAGAGGATATGATACAGGAGTTCGCAGAATCGAAGAAGATCCTTGCGAGAGGCATCGATTATGTCAAACGAGATATGATACAATCACTCGAACTGGTGGATGAAAAGATACTCGCAAGAGTAAGAGGTTCGACAGGTGTATATACCATCGAGATATCTGTGGATGATGCAGGACTCAAGGCGTCTTGTGACTGCCCATACAACAAAGATAACTGCAAGCATACTGTAGCTGTACTATACAAATGGCTTGAATCGAATGTCAAGACAGAGACTGTGGATGATGATGATGTCAAATTTGATCATCTTACGAAGGAAGAACTCATCGGTCTCCTGAAGAAGGTACCGAAAGAAATTATAGAGAAGCTCCATAATTGAGCACATCTCTCTCATCTAATAATATCCTTCTCTTTAACACGACCAAGAATCATCGTTGATTGATAAAGAATATCTTCTCCATCATATGCTTCTACCATAGTCTTAATCACCTTTATTTTATTATCTTTACTCAATCTTTTAGCATAAAAAGAGAGAGCTTTCTCAATAGGAGTATTATACGCTGCTGGAGTAAGCTTTGTATCAAATTTCATATATGCATATGTCTCATCTTCTGGAAGATCAAAAATAAGATCTGTTTCTCGAAGTCTAAGCAATGAAGAAGACGTCTTTCCTAATAAGAGCTCTAACGGAAAAACTTTTTTGTTAAACCTTTCAGGAACCTTAAATACTGCAGCAAGCCCTCCCAGTACTGCATCAATCTCTGTTTCGTCAGAGAAAGAACATTCATCCACCCAATAATCATTTTCCTTAATCTTGCTTTCAACAGTACCAAAATCAGCTAACCCAGGATAAGTTACTTCCATATTCATATTTAGTTTTTTTTTATCCCACCAACTATAAGCATTAAATCCGCTGGAAGTGATTTCAAATCCAATAGCAGTTCCAACAGGAATCGGATTTGCTCCCATTTTAGACACAATCCTGTGAGGGTAAGTACCATTCCTAAGATTATCCAGTTCAATCAAACCAATGGATTCTGTAAGCCTTCCAGGAATAATAGCTTTATCTCCAAGCAGCCAATAATTATGAGGAAAATTTGTGTCTCCTATGAGTTGATTATACAAAACCATCTGTGCAGGAGTAACAAAATCAATTTTATGCCCAATAACTTCTTCAGTTTGTTTTGCCATAGCAGAAGAAAAATCAGGATTTACTTAAAAATATTTATAGAGTAGGGCACTCATTTTAACAAGAATTCAACAAGTACAGCCTGTTTCAATATGCGTAAGTTATGTATACCAGGTAGAAATATTTATAAACCGCTTCTTCCATGGCAATGCTATGAAGATAATCCTTGTAGGAGGAGGCGAAATCGGCAAACGCCTCACAAACCTCCTTGCTTCTGAGAAAAATGATGTCAGCCTCGTAGAGGACGACGACCAGGTAGCTAAAGATACTGCGGACCAAGCAGATGCGCTCGTCATCAACGGAGACGGTACTGATATCTCTACCCTCAAAGACGCGGGGCTTGAGGACGCAGATGTAGTCGTAGCTGCAACAAACGATGATAAGGTAAACCTCATGGTCTGTCAGATAGCGAAGAGCAATAACATCAAGAGGATCGTCGCCAGAGTGAATATGTCAGGAAATGAAGAGCTCTTCACCAAGCTTGGTGTACACCACATAATCCCAATGGTGGGGCTGGCAGTCACCGCAATGAAACGATCCCTTTCCTATGAAGAAGAAAGGGTCATCGCCCAAGTCTCTGACAATCTCAAGATCGTCGAACTCACAGTAGAACCGAAGAGCAGCATAATCGGAAAGTGCTGTTCGTTTCAGAAGTTCACTATCAACAGCATCTATCGGAATGGAGAATACATAATCCCCAACCACACTGCCAAAGTCAACAAAGGAGATGTCCTCATCATCACACTCAAAGCAGAGGATACGAAGAAAGTTCGGAAGATGATAACCGGCAAATGAAAAACATCCTCTATCTTCTTGGCATAGTCATGCGGTATTTCTCATTCTTCCTGCTCCTCCCTCTCATCTACGCATCAGTCACCGGAGAGAAACCTCTCATCTACCTGATAGCATTCCTGTTCTCATTGATCCTCGGGGTCTCGCTCACCTACGGCACGAAGTTCTTCAATCTCATATCTGACAAGCCGCTCCCCCTCGAATCAATCACACTTCGCCAGGGCTTCATGCTCACAGCCGCATCATTCATCGTTCTCACCGCAATCTCATCCATCCCTTTCCTTCCTCACCTATCAATCCTTAATTCTATCTTCGAGGCTACTTCAGGAATAACCACCACCGGCCTATCCGTCTTCTCGAATCTTGACGCTGTTCCTAAGAGCCTGCTCCTCTGGAGAAGCCTCACCCAATGGATCGGCGGCATCGGGATAGTAATAGTCTTCTTCTTCATCATCTATCGGATGAGGGTATCTGAAGAAAGGTCACACTCAACAGGAGTCTCAGCATCCTCTGCCCTATACGCAACTTTTCTACAAGAGAAAGTGAGCCTCGGAATGAAAAAGACTGCAGCAAATATCCTCTTTATCTATCTGACATATACAGGTCTAGGGATCATACTGCTCTACCTCGCAGGTCTCAACATCTTTGAAGCCTTCAATATGTCACTCACATCCATATCAACCGGAGGATTCACTGTAACAAATTCATTCTATACCAATCCTGCTCCTCTCGCTGTCCTCAGCTTCCTCATGATCCTCGGCTCAACCTCATTTTTTATG
This sequence comes from Candidatus Woesearchaeota archaeon, assembly GCA_030590605.1. Taxonomy (GTDB): domain Archaea; phylum Nanobdellota; class Nanobdellia; order Woesearchaeales; family JAUUYB01; genus JAUUYB01. The sequence continues at coordinate 10,696 of JAUUYB010000010.1, read as the reverse complement.
CATGCCAGGCTATTCCAAAAGAAAATCAAAGAGTTCTTCATCAATATCGAAGGAAAGGTTTTCCTTATCCTACTCGCCATATTCTTCCTGATCTCCTCTATCGCATTCAGGAAGCCATTCACTTTGCTCTTCGAGCTCATCTCTGCGATGACGACAACAGGTTTCACGACCACTCAGATCGCAGTCCTTCCCCAGATCGTGATCCTTTGCATATTCCTTGCCATGATCATAGGCGGGTCTATGGGCTCCACTTCGGGAGGCATCAAGATATTCAGGTTCATAACACTCATCAAAGCCCTTCCCTGGATGATCCGCAAACTCTCAGTACCTAAGACCGCTATCATACCTTTCAAGATAAGCGGAAAATCCATCGATACTTCACTCGTCCTCATCACTGAAATCTTCATCTCAGGTTATCTCATCTTTGCGCTTCTGGGCACCATCCTCTTCATGGGGCTGGGCTTTTCATTCCTAGATGCATCATTCCAGGTGATATCTTCTCTTTCCACTGTCGGTCTTTCTACAATACCTGTCATAACAATCCCCTGGGTCGGCAAGATATTTCTCGTCCTCGCTATGCTTCTCGGAAGATTAGAGATATTTCCTCTCCTGATCCTCATCAGGAAGCTTTGGAGATAGGCTTAGCAGAAAATGGCCCACCTCTGTACAATCCCGATAGCAAAGTTTTTTAATTGAACAATTATTCATCCTTATCATGAAAGGAGTCATCATCGGGAGGTTTCAACCTCTCCATAACGGACACGTAGAACTCATCAGGGAGGCGTCAAGAGAATGTGACGACGTTGTACTTGTCATCGGAAGCTCTAATGTACATGATGAGGCTAACCCATTCACATTTGAGGAACGCGAACGGATGATAAAGATGGTGATAGGAGTCATCCAGACAATCCCTATGGAAGATGTAACCGATGATGACGCATGGGTCGCAAGCGTTATCGAGAATGTGCCGCCTTTCGACATAGTCTACGCCGGAGATGAGGAAGACCTGAAACTATGGACCGGATCCAGATTCAAGACTAAGAGCATAGGACGTATAGGCGGAATACGTGGAACAGATATACGTAAAAAAATAATAGATCAAGATGAAAGCTGGAAAGATCAGGTCCCTGCTGTTCTCGTCGATATGATCAGGACATCAATAGAAGCCAGGGCAGGCATCAACAGATAAATATCATAAACCAAAAAAACTTTTTCCTTTAGCCTTCTCGAATTCTTTCAAGAGCTCCTTTTGATTACGGGAGACCTTTGTCGGAATATCAACCAACACGCGGACATTCTCGTCTCCCCTGCCATAACCGTTCAGGTTCGGGATGCCTTTGCTCCTCATCCTAAAGACAGTATGCGGCTGGGTTCCGGAAGGTATCTTAAGTTTTGCCTTCCCCTTCAATGTAGGGACCTCAATCTCATCGCCTAACGTGGCTTGAACGAACGAAATATTCACGTCTAGGAAAATATCATTCCCTTTCCTGATGAAATCCTCATGAGGTTTGACATGGATGAGAATATATAGGTCTCCTGGATCCTGACCACGCTCTCCTGCCTCGCCTTCACCAGACATACGGAGACGGTTATCGTCATCCACACCCGCAGGGATGTCTACTGTCAACTTCCTTGACTTTTCAGTGCGGCCTTCACCATCACAGATCGGGCATATATTCTTGATGATCTCTCCTGTACCATGACATGTACTGCAAGGAGCGTTTGTACGGAACAGTCCAAACGGAGTCCGCCTTGTCTCCTGGATATGCCCTGAACCATTGCAGGTACTGCAACGTTTGATGTCAGAATCAGATTCAGCGCCTGTCCCCCCGCACCTTGAACATTTCTCAAGGCGAGGAATCACTATCGTCTTCTTCACACCCTCAGCAGCTTCTTCAAGAGTCACTTCCAGATCAAACCTGAGATCTGACCCACGTCCTCTTTTCCTCCCTCCGAAGCCAGAGAATCCGCCTCCGAAAACAGTGTCGAAGATGTCTCCAAAATCGAATTGGTTTCCGCCTCCGAAGCCAGAGAAATTAAAATCTGAGAATCCGCCAGCATTGCCATTCTTGAAACTGTCTGAACCGAACTGGTCATACTGTTTCCTTTTCTTCTCATCAGCGAGAACTGATGCCGCCTCGTTCAATTCCTTGAACTTCTCAGCAGAATCAGGGTCTCCCTTGTTAAGATCAGGATGATGCTCTTTCGCGAGCTTCTTATACGCCTTCTTTATCTCTTCTTTGGAAGCGTTCTTGTCCACTCCAAGTATATCATAATAGTCCTTTCCCATCTGTCAACCCTTTATTATAGAGACGATCTTCTCTGTATCTTTGAAATCGTCCAACACGAAGTCTGCTCCTGAGAGATCGTTTCCATCATGATAACCATGTCTTACAGCTATCGTCACGATCCCGTTCTTCTTTCCGGCACGGATATCTGCAAGCGTGTCTCCGATCAGGACGATCCTCTTGAACTCCCTCCTGTAGATCTTACTGGCTCGGTCGATCGCGAGCGGGACAAGGTCTTTCCTGTCAGTCGCTTCGTCACCGAATCCTCCGGAATCAAAAAACTCAGATATGCCCACGCTTTTAAGCTTTATGTATGCGATGTCCTGTATGTTTCCAGTAACCAGACCAAGGCCAATATCCTCTTCTTCAAGGCGATTCAATAGAGCCTTGACTTTCGGGAGACGATCGTATTGAGTATCACCAATACCTGCTTCGAAAAAATTCACTGCAGACTCTATCGCCTCATCAACCCTTTCAAGACTTTTACCGTTCTTCCTGAACAGATCCTCAAATATCTGCCGGTCTACCCAGCCCATGTAATCCATAGGCCGCATCTTATAGTCGATACCGAAAAGATCTTTCATGACGTGCTCGAACGCCCTGACATGGAGGTCAATCCCGACAGTAAGCGTGCCGTCTATGTCGAAAAGAGCCAGAGAGCTCATTTTTTCTTCTTCTCGTCCTCTTCATCAACGACTTCTGCATCCACAACTTTCTCTTTCTTCTCTTTTTTTCCTTTTCCTTTCGGTTGTTTTTCTGCGGCTGCTTTCTGCTGCTCTTCTGCGACCTTAGCGTACATCTTCTCTGCGACTTTCGAGAAATTCTCTGTCACTTCATCCTTCTTCTTCTTGATGGCCTCGATGTCTTTCTTGTCCTTAAGAAGATCCTTCAGTTCGCCAAGCCCTTTTTCTATAGGCTCAAGCTCTTTCTTATCGACCTTATCGCCCATCTCTTTTATCGTCTTCTCGTACTGGAAGACCAGAGACTCAGCCTCATTCACTGTCTCGATCTCCTCACGCTTCTTCTTGTCTTCGTCTGCGTGGGATTCAGCATCTTTCTTCATCTTCTCGATCTCATCATCTGATAGATTCGAGGAACCAGTCACAGTGATCTTCTGTTCTTTCCCAGTGCCTAAATCTTTTGCCTGGACATGCACGATGCCGTTAGCATCGATGTCGAAGGTGACCTCAATCTGAGGCAGACCTCTAGGAGCTGGCGGAATCTCTGTCAGATCGAACCTTCCAAGAGACTTGTTGTCTGCAGACATGGTCCTTTCACCCTGAAGCACATTTATGGTCACAGCAGGCTGGTTGTCAGAAGCTGTCGAAAATATCTGCGACTTCTTTGTGGGAATCGTCATATTCCTCTCTATCAGAGTCGTCATGACGCCTCCGAGAGTCTCGATGCCGAGAGTCAATGGGGTTACGTCTAGCAGGAGAACATCCTTCACTTCTCCGCCGAGGATCCCTGCCTGTATAGCAGCTCCAAGAGCCACTGCTTCGTCAGGATTGACAGACTTATCGCCGTCTTTTCCGGTGATGTCTTTTACGATCTTCTCAACCGCAGGTATCCTTGTAGATCCCCCTACCAAGAGAACCTTATCGATGTCCTTTGCATCCAGTTTTGCGTCCTTGATCGCCTTCTTTGTAGGCTCAGCGAGTTTCTCAAGGATATCACCTATCAGATCTTCGAACTTCGCTCTTGAGAGCTCGGTATTGAGATGCTTCGGACCTTTATCATCTGCAGTCACGAACGGCAGATTGATAGTCGCCTTCTGTGAAGTAGACAGCTCGATCTTCGCTTTCTCTGCCGCTTCTCTCAATCTCTGATGAGAAGTAGGGTCTGACCTGAGGTCTATACCATTCTCTTTCTTGAAATCTTCAGCCAGCCAATCAACGATAGCGTCATCGACATCGTCTCCTCCGAGGCGGTTGTTCCCTGAAGTAGACTTGACCTCAAAGACTCCATCACCTAATTCGAGAATCGAGACATCGAATGTCCCTCCGCCGAAATCGAAGACAAGCACTGTTGCGTCTTTCTTTTTCTCAAGACCATACGCAAGCGATGCTGCTGTAGGCTCGTTTACTATCCGTAAAACGTTAAGTCCTGCGATCTGACCTGCGTCCTTCGTGGCCTGCCGCTGTGCATCGTTGAAGTATGCCGGGACAGTGACCACTGCATCAGCTATCTTGTGTCCGAGATATGCCTCCGCGTCGCTCTTTAGTTTCTGAAGTATCATCGCTGATATCTCCTGCGGGTTGTAGTCCTTGTCATCTATCTTTATCTTGTCGTTCGATCCCATCTTTCTCTTGATGGACCTGACAGTATGCTGCGGGTCTGTTATCGCCTGGTTCTTCGCGACCACTCCCACAAGCCTTTCTTCGGACTTTATGTTCACTACAGACGGAGTGGTCCTCTGCCCTTCGGCGTTCGATATGATGACCGGCTTTCCGCCTTCCATAATTGCAACTGCACTAAATGTAGTCCCTAAATCTATTCCAATCGCTTTTGCGACTCCTTTTTCTTTTGCCATTTTTCATGCCTCCTTTGATCTATCTAGTATCTCATTAACCCGGACGTCTTTCAAGATGGTCCTTGGTTTCTTCATAGCCTGCTCAAATGATTCTATCCTTACCATCTCGAGCAGCTTGACTAATTTGTTGAGATTGATCTGTGTCTTGTCTTTGAATGATCCTAATGCTTCGTAAAGGCTCTGGTCTGTCGTCACCAACCGTGTCTGTGTCTGGCACATGATGAGAGTGTCGAGCTCGTCATGATCTCCTGACAGGAACCTATGGATGGATTCTGCCTTCAGATAGACTCTCTGCGTATTGATGATGTCTTTCATCTCCGCACCTCTCTTCTCAGCACTTTCTCCCTTTCCTTCTTTTCCGGTATCAGCGATCTTACATCCCCTCCTTCTATCGTCTTCTTGATCTTAAGCCTTGTCTGCCACTCGCGCATGGATTCAGTGTCTGTCCTGTTCACGAAATGATTCACGATGAACCATTCGTTGATATCCTCTCCGTGCTCTCCACAACTCGCTATCCTGCAATGCAGAGGTTTTATGCTATGGATACTGCAGGTCTTTTCTTTTGTCAGGAAAATGCAATATCCATATGGCTTGCTTTCCCGTACCTGCCTGAACCGATGGAGTGTGGTGTTGAACTTCGTTATCTCTTCAAGATATTCTTTCTTGAATGACTCCACATCTGTTCCGACTCCCTTGGCGAGTTCAGGAATCTCTTCGTCAAGGACGAAACCTGAGCCATAGGTGCAACAGTGACCGCATCGATCACACTTTTTCCCTAGTTTTTCCAGAGTCTCCTTTGCTGTGGTCTTTTTTATCATCATTACCTACTTTGACTTTTGCGTGCCTTAGCACCCTTTCCTGAATCGTGTATCCAGGTTGGAACTCTTCCAGCACGACATTGTCCTTATCTGACTTCTCGGTCATCATAGCCTCATGGAGCCTGGGGTCAAAATCTTTTCCCACACATTCTATCCTTTTCACCCCTTCTTTATCCAGTATCTCCATGAACTGCGCATGTATGAGATCCATCCCCTTGACGAGCTCTTCCTGGTTATCGCTATTCTTCAAAGCGAGGTCGAGGTTGTCCAGAACCGGCAGGATCTTCATGATGATATCAGAACAGGCATATCTTGCCCGCATCTGAACATCCTTATCCATCCTCTTCTTGTAATTCTCGAAGTCTGCCTGGACACGCTTCACTGTATCAATCAGCTCTGCAACTCGGGGATCCTCTTTTTTCAGTTTCTTTTTCATGGTCTTACATCATTCCAGGCATTCCGCCCATCCCACCCATACCTCCGGCTGGCGGCATCGGTTCTTCTTTCTTCGGGATCTCTGTAATCGCAACTTCGGTCGTGAGCACCATACCAGCTATACTTGCAGCATTCTGGAGCGCAGATCTTGCGACTTTTGTAGGATCGACTATGCCTCCTTTTATCATGTCGACAAACCTGTCTTCCTTGGCATCATATCCTAACTCGCTGTCTGAATCCTCTTTCTTAAGCCTCTCAACTATGACTGATGCTTCCTTGCCGGCGTTGAATGCAATCTGCCTTACAGGTTCTTCGATCGCCTTGCAGATGATCTGTGCACCTATCAACTGATCGTTTTCCAGATTGAGCCCATCAAGTACAGGGATCGCTCTCAGAAAAGTGGTTCCGCCGCCTGCGACAATCCCTTCTTCGACTGCTGCACGGGTGGCAGAGAGCGCATCATCGACTCTCGCTTTCTTCTCTTTCATCTCAGTCTCAGTCGCAGCACCGACATTGATGACAGCGACTCCTCCTGAGAGTCTTGCGAGCCTCTTCTGGAGATCTTCCTTGTCGAACTTTGAATCAGTCGTCTTGATCTGCGACTCGATTATCTTCACTCTCTCCTTAATCTGGACAGAGTCACCATTGCCGTCAACGATAGTCGTAGTGTCTTTACTGACCCTCACTTTCTTAGCCTCTCCGAGATCCTTGATCGTGGAAGTGGTAAGAGTCATTCCTTTCTCCTCACTGATCACTGTCGCGCCTGTGAGAATGGCTAGGTCCTCCATCATATCCTTCTGATCATCTCCGAATCCAGGAGCTTTTACAGCAACGACCTTGAGTGCGCCTCTCAGTATGTTCACTACTAGAGTTGCGAGAGCTTCGCCTTCGACATCATCTGCGATGATCAGGAGCGGACGTCCGCTCTCTGCAACCCCCTCAAGGATGTGGACGAGGTCCTTCATCTTACTCAGTTTCTTATCGAATAACAGGATGTATGGGTTCTCAAGGACAGCCTCCATCTTCTCTGTGTCAGTCACCATGTATGGTGAGAGATAACCCCTGTCGAACTGCATCCCTTCAACGACATCAAGGCTTGTCTCCATGGACTTCGCTTCTTCGACCGTGATCACTCCGCCATGGCCGACTTTCTCCATCGCATCTGCGATGAGATTACCGATTTCTGCGTCGTTGTTAGCTGAGATAGTCGCGACCTGCGCGATCTTGTCCTTGGTCTTCACCTGGATAGATCTTGCTTTTATCGCTTTAACTACCGCAATGGTCGCCTTATCTATACCTTTCTTGATGTCTATCGGGCTGGATCCTGCAGCGATGTTCTTCATCCCTGCTTTCAGGATCGCCTGTGTCAGGAGGGTTCCGGTCGTGGTCCCGTCTCCTGCGATGTCCTGCGTCTTGGTTGCTACTTCTTTTACCAGCTGTGCGCCCAAGTTCTCGAATGGATCCTCGAGATCTATCTCTTTTGCAATCGTCACACCATCATTTGTTATTGTCGGACTGCCGAAGCTCTGCTCAAGCACGACATTCCGGCCTTTAGGACCCAGAGTCACCTTGACTGCGTCTGCGAGCTTGTTCACCCCTTTCATAATCGCTTCTCTTGAAACTTCATCGAATTTCATCTGTTTTGCCATCATAATCACCTTACCTTCGCGAGGATACTATCAAATTTTATGAGAATCATCTTTTCTCCATCAACAGATATCTCGTCTGAGCCCATAGGTTCATAGAGAACAATGTCTCCTTTCTCTACAGGCATATCTTTATCATCGCCTACAGCAATCACTTTTCCCTTGTGCTGCATCTCTCCGGCTGAATCAGGAATATATATCCCTCCTTTCGTCTTCTCTTCTGTCTTGTTAGGCTCAATCAGAACCCTTTTTCCTATCGGTTTCACATCCATTTTCAAATCCTCCTATCTGATGTCAATCTTTACAGTATCATGATCTATCTCTATCTTCGGGATATCGATCTTCAGCAGCCCGTTGTGGAATTCTGCTATGACATTCCTTGTGTCAACGTTTTCTGGTAATGGGAGCTTCCTGTAGAACTGGTTTCTCATATCCTTAAGTTCGGCTTCCTTATTTTCTACCTTGACCTCTAAGAATCCTTCACCTACATTGAGATCGATATCTTTCTTGTCTACACCTGGCAGCTCAAGTTCGGTATGCAGTTGGTTATCTTTCCAATCCATGCTGCAGAGCGGCTGCCTGAATTCTTTTGAACCTGAGATTATCTTTCTTGGCTTTCCGTGCATCCAATTAAAAACGTCAGTCATCTCGTCATGTTGTCTTTCAATGTCATTCCAAAATGTTCGCATCATCTTATTTCCTCCATACCCAATGACGTTTGAGGTCATCGGATTTTGTTTATAAGCTTTTTGGTGTGTGTTGACTTAAGGTCAACTGAATATGGTTTAGATTAACTAACTTATATTTAAATGTTGCGAAAGATGGGGGTTTGTCGGAAAATTAGTTCTTAAACTCCACGTCGAGGTTTTCGCAGAAGACGGCGTTTACTAGGCAGAAGAGGTTGTGGGCGACTGATAAGGTCATGTACGCTAGGAATATGTATAATTATCCCCCCAGTTGGTTCCATACTTCCCAATCTGGTTACAGGCTGATATTCGATCTTTTACAAACTCTCTTTTACATACTGATGAATCCATTGATCCTCTTGCATATTTATAGTAACATAAAGTAGAATCGTGAGCTTGGATACATAAATTAGGATTTTTCTCTTTAACTGCTTTTTTTGCAAGTTCCGTATCTTCTTGTCTTTGGTTTAGTTCAATCGCTTTATATATAACCACAGAGAATAAACTTACTATAATTATGATTATCAATATAATTAGCACTATCAATTGAATTTTGTATTTTTTGAAAAAATCCGTTTTATATTTTCTACTCTTCTTTATTTGGATTGCTATATTAATTATCAATAATAATATTATTGAACCCAGATATGCAATAGAAATAATTAGTGTTCCGATTAAAGGAACAACCACCGCTCCCCAACCATCAAAAGATTGATTATTAGAAAAGAAAAGATAAAACCATATTGTACTTGTCAATAAAAATATACAAATTTGAATCAAGTTATTCGTATGAATTTGTTTTCTAGTAACTCTATCCAATAAGCCGTCTAAATTTAATACATTAAATAAGTAATAAATAAAAAATATCCCGATGATAGAAATAAAAAATTGTATTTGACTCATACCAATACTAATTAAACCCATAATAAGCGAGAGAAGAGTAATTAAAATAAATAATAATTTGGAATAGAAAGGACTTACTTTCCAAATTGCCATTATGGTTTCTTTCATAAGAGAGAAAAAGTTTTATCTCTATAATAAATTACCTATAAAATTCTTATGCACACCACTGTAAGGACTTGGAGACGTTCAAGGCTGTGATGATTTCTAAGAATAAGGTTAAGATGACTAATAAAGGTACAACAATCTTCAAGAACTTTCTCAAGTAAATAAATATATAAATACTCCATATAATTCACTCCTTCAATGAAGAAACCAACTTCACAAGATTTGTATCCAATGATCTGTCATCTTTCCATAACCGTTTATACATCCAGTACCCGTGATCGACTGAATGAGCGCATCTGAACCCCGATGCATAGTCCTGAATTTATAAATGATCAAGGGTTTACCATACTGGCCCAGAACTTCTCTTTCAAATATCAGTTCTAATGACATTAATGGAGAGATTTTCTGTGGGCTTTATATTAATTACTAGTTAGTAGTATATAAAGACATGATACAATAATTCGAAGAAAATAAATAATAGCTTCATTTCTCAAGTCTTTATGGACCTTCAATCTATCATCAACCTGAATCATGTCAGATATATGACACAGATCTCTGCTGACCCTTACCAAAAACAAGTCGTGGTCGCTACAGACGAGAAAGGGGATATCGATGCAGGCGATCTTGAATCTCGACTCGAGAAGGCAGGGTATACGAAGCATGCAAGATCACAGGCACTCAAGGGAGTTGATTCTCTTAACTATCTGAATATGCACATGGCCCGGCTTGAGAGGACCGGAGTGCTGCAAGAGCAAAGAGACTATTTCAGGTCGATAGGGTATAATTACACTTTTCCGGATGATTATAGGGTTGCAGTCTCAGGTAAGAATGGAGTTGTCGCGTTTACAGACGGAAAGATCCTCGGTGTGACTACAGACTTCAAGAAGAAACTGAAATACGTCGCAAAGGCAGCAGGAGTATCAGAAGAGATCGCTGCTGAATACATCTCATTCCATGAAAATGATCATAAGGCGCAGCCAAGCTATATCTTTAATGATGAATTGAGTGCAGAGATGGATGCGGAATCTCGGGCCACTGACTTCTTTACCAGGAAGCAAAAAGGACAAAAGACACTTTCGGGAAAGAGGAATTATAAGAGGATGGCTGCTTACGCGCGGAAGAAACTTTCTAATTATCAAAAGCAAGTTAAACGGTCTTATAAGAGAGCGGCTTGATTTTTCTACTCAATTTTTCCATGCTTTGTTAAGTTGTCGTCACCCACCATATATATTTAGTACTTAATAGGGACAACAAAATAGAAAAGTTTATATAAACGATAATC
>JAUUYB010000121.1 GCA_030590605.1 Candidatus Woesearchaeota archaeon | reverse complement strand
CTCCCACGCTAAACTCATCACAGCCGTCGCGAGGGGACGCTCCCTACGGGAACGCAGGCTCTGACGAAAAAGTAATCAGTAGCGAGGAAGATAGTAGCTTCCGAAGGAATAGGATTTCATAATAGCCGGACTAGGATTGTTGATTCCATGAGCATGTCTCCTTTTGTTACCAATACTTTTATATAGCGAAAAACTTTTAATTGTTCAAGAGGTGGGAAATCGTGTTCGAAGGTGGTAAGAGTTTATCAAGCATCATCGCAGGTCTTATCGTACTGTTTCTAGGCGCGGTCCCGTTATTGAATAAATTAGGGATGACATCATTCGCTATTCCCGAAATCCCTAAGATCGTTCTCCAGATAGTTCTCGCTGCAGCAGGATTCTATCTCATAATCGATGGTTTCTTCGAGATAGGCATGCACCCCGGATTCGGTTGGACCTCTGTCCTGATAGGATTATCTGTGACTCTTGCAGGTATCCTCACCACATTGTCTGATCTCGGTTCTTTCTCTTTGACTCTCGGGTTCCTGACTTCGACAGTCATATATGCACTCTACGTCATGGTAGGTCTCTTGCTCATCCTTGGCGCTTTCATGTTCTAGAGTATATATCGTGTGTATGAATACATAATAAATATACATTAATACTTATAATTATATATAAATATATACTAATACACATAATTACACACCACACATACACACATATCGTGTGTATACATACATAACATATACACACCATTCACGACCCGAAAGCTTTATAAATCAACTTCAAATCCTTGTACAGTATGGCAATATTACAATCAAGATCACAGAAGAAACAGACCGGTGCCAGGTACAAGGACTATCGGAAGCGAAAGAAGTTCGAGATGGGTCGAAATCCGACTATGACCAAAGTCGGCGACACCAAGAAATCAAGCATCCGTGTCCTAGGCGGCAGCCCAAAGACTTTCCTTCTGCATGTCGATACAGTCAACCTGATGGACAAGGATAAGAGATGCGTAAAAACCAAGATCACTTCAGTTCTCGAGAACGATGCGAACAGGAACTTCGTCAGGCGAAACATATTGACGAAAGGGACGATCATCGAGACCGAGAAAGGCAAGGCAAAGATAACATCCAGACCAGGTCAGGAAGGCGGCGTGAACGCTAGTCTCATCTGATACGCTAATTTTATATATTATTATTTAGTTTTTTCCCGATATGAGAACAATCGCTATCCTTCTGCTCCTCATTACAGGCTGTGTATCACAATTACAGGTAGATTTCCAGATCGAACCTTCTGATATAGATGCTGAGACCATAGATACATCAATAGCGCTGGCTGGAGAATATCTTCTGAATAGCCAGCACGAAAATGGCAGCCTGACCTATAAATATTTCCCAGACCTCGACAGCTATCCGGCTGGAACTAATATGATTCGGCAGTTCATGGCCACATATGCTTTATCAAGACTATATGATTACACACAAGACGAACATTATAGAGTAGCATATGAGATGAATCTCTGGTTCAATTTCAGGAATTACTATGTCTGGGAGGAAGGATTCGGCTATATACAGTATGAAGACAAAGCGAAGCTTGGCAGCAGTGCGATCGCTGTTATGGCCCTTCTGGAAGCAGGAGAAGGTTATGACAACAAACGCCTCGAACTTGAGAGCTTCCTTTATCTCATGCAGCAGGAAGACGGTAGCTTCAAGACCTACTTTCTGCCTCCAGGAGCGACGGGAGCCGAAAATTTCTACCCAGGTGAAGCCATGCTTGCGCTCATGCTGACCTATGGACGATCAGCGAACGATAGCATCATCGAACGCGTTGAAAAAGCAAGCCCATACTATAAGAGATATTTCATTGAATCCCCTAATCCTGCATTCGTCCCATGGCAGACGATGGCGCACTATCATCTATACAAATCGACTGATGACGAGAGCTATCGCGACTTCATCTATATGATGAACGACTGGCTGATCCTGATCCAGGAGACTTCCTGTGATGATCCAAGGACAAGAGGAAGATTCTATGACCCTGATTTCAAGCAATACGGACCTCCTCACGCATCTAGCACAGGAGTCTATGTAGAAGGGTTAGGGTATGCTTACGCACTCGCAAAAGAAGAAGGAGACGAGGAGCGTATGGAAAGATACGCAGATGCGATGATCCTTGGAGTCCGTTCCCTCATGCAGCTCCAGATAACTGAATATAACCAGGAAAACATAACAGATCTCCAGGCAGCCAAGGGAGGCATCATGACCTCATTAAGCAGGAAAGAGATCAGGATCGACAATGTGCAGCATGCAGTGATGGCGATGCTGAGTGTCCGTGAATTTTTGGATGAAGAAGAGATGACCGCAGCAGTATCAAGAGTCTCTGATTGTAAAGATTAGACCTGGATCAAATATTAAGCTCGACTTTTCTATAGCTTTCTCTTGCTCAATTTATGTATCGAAATAGAAAAAGAACTCTGTCACTTCATCATCGATTTTTTTCCAATGGCACTTTTGTTTCTTGCCTGTCGCGACTTCCCACATGGTATTGAGATAATTGACATGATAAGTCCTGAAAGAATCATTATATGGGAAACCTGTAACCCTCACCCTTGTCAATACCTTATCAGTTTCAAGGACTTCGATCTTCCCTACATCATACTCCTGGTCCCACATCTTTTGCATATTTGCGATTGCGGTCTCTGGTGAGATCACTCTGAGGAAAAACCTGAATATCTTTCCGAGTGTTGTCTCTGCATCATATTTTGCGAGTTTGATGAGCTCTTCCTTGCCCAGATGATCCTCAACTGCCTGGATGAAATCCTTCTCGATCTCAAGATCATACGATTCAGTTGAAAGGATCGGTTTTCTAAGGGCGTTTTGGGTTATGCTCTTTGTCTTGTCCAATATCTTTTCAAACACTTCAGGACTATGGACTTTGTCTATATATGTCTTATACAGATAAAGGGAATTTCCCTTGACAGATACCATAGCTCACTATTACAGATTATCAGTTAAATAACTTTTGGTAAATATGATTCCTTTGGTTTTTCATGTTAAAATGAGGTATATCCATATACTACACCCCCTATTTTATTAGTTACCACTCAATTGTAGTATATTTCAGAAACTTTTATAAAGTAACAACTATTATTCTCCTCTGTAATTCCGCCTATCTGCGGACATTCGGGGGTATAAACATGAGTCACGAATTTACCAGACGATCATTTCTAGAGAGCATAGTAGTCAAACCAGCTATGGTAGCAGCAGGATTAGCGCTTACACCATTCGCGAACGCAGTCACTGCACTCGCAGCAGATTGCCCTAAAAGCACAGGAAATGTCATTCCTGGAGATATAGAGATCGTCTATTGGACACCTCAAGCGAACACAGTCATCCCGACAAAGACGAATGTCCTCTCTTCCAAATACTTAAGAGGTGTAACAGCAGTCGCGACTCCGAATCACGGGATCGCATTCGCTGTAGGAGACAACCCCGCCCCATACTCATTCGTTTCCTCGCCTGATCTTTTTGGCCACCCGGATTTCGTAGCCAATCCTCCCTACGATGTATCCTGCTTCAAAGGCCCATTCAGATATGATACTCTTGAAAAACAAGGTACCCCCCTATCTCAGAACAAAGCAGCGCTCGAACTTCTTGCTGGATCTCTGAACTCAACAGAATCCGTCCCGAATGGAGCCAAGAGAGAAGGGACAATCGGAACGCTCTCACCAGAGGAAGTACGAAATATCCTTGACATCCTAAAGACTCCAGTAGGAAAATCAGCTTATCTTCCATT
>JAUUYB010000166.1 GCA_030590605.1 Candidatus Woesearchaeota archaeon | reverse complement strand
CTGGGTTTAATCAGCTCAGTTCCCCGGGCAGGGTTTCTGGGTTCAAATCCCAGCACCAGCGATTTTCTCAATATGAAAATCAGGTGTAGTGGTTAATTGACAGATATGTTAGAACACATCGTCCTACACCTTCATCATTCTTTATAATACTTCTTTCATTTATAATGTCTCACAACTAACTACCAAAAAACAATAAATATTCTTTTGTGAAACCCCTTAGACTTTACAATGTAGTAAACAATAACCCTTATAAATCGAAACTAATACTACTCCTAAGATGAGCTTTTGCGATCTCCCTCCGGAGTATATGAAAAAGGACAGTGCCAAGATAGTCATACTTCCAGTACCGTACGACGGGACCAGCACAGGGATGAAGGGCGCTGATAAAGGACCTCAGGCCATATTTGATGCTTCTATGAATCTTGAACTCTATGACATCGAGACTGACAGCGAAGTGTATAAAGAAGGCATCTATACTGCTCCTCTTGAAGAATATGATCCTGATCCTGAGAAGATGTCAGCGCAAGTGGAAGAGAAGGTCTCTAGATACCTAAAGGAAGATAAATTCGTAGCTGTCATAGGGGGAGAGCACTCGGTCAGCATAGGCGCGATAAAGGCGACTGCTAAGCAGCATCCTGGAATGTCTGTTCTCCAGCTTGACGCCCATACAGACATGAGGGAGGACTACAAAGGGTCAAGATACAACCATGCCTGCGTAATGGCGAGAGCAGGAGAGATCTGCCCATCAGTCCAGGTAGGGATACGCAGCATGGACATCTCTGAGAAAGACAAAGGAAAATATCTCTTAGCCCAGGACATTGTCGGAAATAAGGACTGGATCGATGATGCTGTCGGGCAGCTCAAGGATAAAGTCTATATCACACTGGATCTGGATGTATTTGATCCGTCCATCATGCCATCAACCGGCACGCCAGAACCAGGAGGGATGAGCTGGTATGGTACACTTGAATTCCTGAAGCGGGTGTTCAAAGAGAAAGATGTCGTCGGATTCGATATAGTCGAATTATGCCCTAAAGAGAATGATAAGGCACCTGATTTCCTTGCAGCCAAACTCATCTACAAGATGCTTTCTTATAGATTCAGGTAATATGCCGGCAATCTAGACTCCGTACTTGCCCTTTAACGGCACAAAAACGAAATTCCCGATCTCATGGTAATCAACCTGCGATCTCTTCTTTTTTCCAACAACCATCTTCTGTGAAAGCTCACCGATCGGTGCTATGATGATCCCTCCTTCTGCAAGCTGATCCAAAAGCGGAGGAGGTATCTTCGGTGCTGCGCAGGTGACAATTATACGGTCATACGGAGCGTTCCTCTTGTATCCGACAGACCCATCAGCATTGATTACATGGACATTCTGGACGCCGGACTTACTCAGGTTCTGTTTGGCAATATGCACGAGATCAGGGATGAGTTCTATAGTAGTCACTTCCCTGCAGATCTTTGTTATGATATGAGTCGATATGCCCGCTCCCTCCGTAAAGACATTCTTGTAGAGGGTAATTACCTTGGAGTTCAACCCCGAATAAAACCACCGGTTGATCATGGACGGCTTCTTTGCGGCG
>JAUUYB010000101.1 GCA_030590605.1 Candidatus Woesearchaeota archaeon | reverse complement strand
ATTTTCAAAAATCCTTTCTTCTTGGCGAAAAACACCATCTTCAGGAGGTCATCCCTCAATGTCGGCTCTCCACCGATGAATTCAAGACGATCAATCCCTTGTTCTGACCCTCTCTGGATCTCAGATATGATCTCCTTAAGATCCCTCTCCTGCATCTTATTATGGGCTATAGAACAGAAAAGGCAATTGTTATTACAGGCAACTCCTGTCGATATCAGTAGGCTAGGCTCCATAATGATTCACGTACTCCTTCCAGTACCCCTCACAATCAAGCTTGCACCCCTTGCATCTATCGACCTTTATCCTTGAAATCATCATCCTACCCATCGCAGGATCATGGTTCTCAAAATCAGGAGCGAGCTGTACTGTCTTGAATATATCCTTCTCATGATTCTCACTTATCCTGTCATGAAATCTCTCTTCTATAAAGCAGAGCGGGAAATACCTTACATGCCAATGCCGCGAGACATTACCAAGATTAAGGACAGCATTCAAGTATGGAGATACATCCTCATACTTAGGCACCAATTCGTCGAAATGTGTCTTTGGAGCTCCATGGGTAGGGTCTACGAAGATGAATTCTGCATCGTCAATCCCAACAGATTGGATCAATTTCCCGATCTCAGGAAGCATCTTGTAGTTCTGCTTCACGATAGTCGTATTAGACCCGATGCTCTTCAGACCGAGAGACTGGACAACCCTGATCCCTTCCATGAGCTGATCGAAACTCCCTACCGATTGCGTCAATCCATCATGTACCTTACTGTCATGGCCATGGATCGAGAAGACAAGCTTATTCACCCCAGCCTCCAGTATCTTCTTCGCGAATGACCTATCGGATAACATCCTTCCGTTGGTAGCGAACATTATAGTCTTAAATCCTAACTTCTTTGCAGCTCCCACTATCCCTAAAATATGCGGATGGATGGTCGGCTCCCCCCCTATAAGCTCAAGGTAATCAGACCCGCCTTTCCTCGCTGACATCAGACGGTGAAGGATCTCCTCATCTGAGGACATCATCCCTCTCTTCTCAGAAGAACAGCAGAACACGCAGTTATTGTTGCAAGTGTACCCAAGGATTATGACAGTCTTCTTAAGCACCGAACTCATCCTCCCCATACAGTTTGAGATACCCATTCCAGATACCTGGACAGGCACTCTTCATATCGCAAGAATCGCACGATCTGATATATGATATAGAATCCTCCTCTGAAGTTATCCCCCTGCTGAATCTCCGGATCCCCTCAGGCAGCACACATAAAGGGAAATGCCTGAGATGGAACCTGAATCCGCTTCCATTAAATGATACGACCGCTTTTCTGATATAGGGAATCGCTTCTGTGACCCGATAGGACACAGATCTTGATAAGGCTCTTCCAAAAGGTTTCATATTGATCATCACCACTTCTGTGATTGAATCAGGAGAGAACTCTCTCTTGATCAGATTCACGATATCCGGAACAGATTCCATATTCATGTTATTCAATACTACCCTCAACTCAACAGGTATCCCTTCACGGATGATATTTCGTATCCCTTCCATCTGCTCGACAAAAGATCCAGGAGTCCTAGTGATAGCGTCATGGAGAACCGCATCAGGACCATACAGTGTCGTTATGACCTTTAACGCATCCCCTCCTGCTCTTGACAATTTACTCACATTCTTTGGGTTTGAGAAGACTCTTGCGTTCGTGATGAGCCCTATCTCCTTACACTTACTGCGTGCATAGAGGATTATCCGGAACAGGTCCGGACTGAGAGTAGGTTCTCCGCCATTGAATTCAATATGAACTGACCTTTTGGATATCTGATCTATCTTATCCTTCACTTTTCCCCAAGTTATCCCTGAATCATCCTGAAAATGATTTTCCATGATACATGAAACACAATTGTTGTTGCACCTATATGTGAGATTGATGAAAGCAGTGTTTGGGTCTGTCATCTTGGAGTGAACTCCTCCTCTCCGAACAGTTCAGGATACTCCCTCCATGGACCTTCACAAACACTATCCACACTACATGACTTGCATCTCTTGAACTTAGTCTTTCCGCTCTCCTTCCTGTCTTTGGCGAAATCATCAGTATTCTGCATCTTCGTGCCCCGTATCATAGTTTCAGGGATCGCAGATTCAGCTACGTATGATTCATATCCTTCCATCAAACACAAAGGGATAGCCTCTGCCATCACCTGGATACCTGATGCGATGCCTATGTCGAGCCCTTCCTTTATGTAGGGGATAGCATCAGATTTCTTTGGGACCATGAGACCCGCGTTCTTCCAGGCATTCCCCATCGGATGGACGAAAGCGAACTGGAACTGATCGACTCCGAGCCGGACCAAAAGATTAGCTATCTTCGGGAGATCGCGATAATTCGGCTTGACGACTACTGTGTTCGTGATGACATACTGACCGAGCTGTTTGAGATTACGGATCCCTTTCACGGTCTCGCTCCAACTCCCTCTTGCCCTAGTGAGAGAATCATGCTGCTCTGCACAACAACCATGGATCGCCGGAGAGAACTCATTTGCTCCTGCTGATATCGTTCTCCTGCAGAACTCAAGAGAAGAGAACATACGACCATTCGTCTGGATCTGTATCTTCTCATATCCCAGATCTTTTGCAGATTTCACGAGATCCAAGAAATCCGACCTGATAGTGACCTCGCCCCCTGTCAGGACAATCCCGTCGCAGTCAGGCCTTGCTGATTTCAGATCTGCCACCAGATCTCCAAACGGCCTGTTGCCATGAAATTTTGAATCTGCCTGGACACAGAACATGCAGTTATTATTACATGAGAATCCGCACTTTAGGTCGAGTCTGCGCATAAGAAGAAGAAAAAAGTAAATAATATAAAAAACTATTCTTCAGTGCTGCTCATATATCCTAATCAAGATGATCGTCTGAGAGAGAAGCGCAAGGATGATAATCAGCAGAATCTCTATCATGGCAATCTCAGGCCCTATGATATGGTTCACAAGTGCATTGTAGAATATCCATATCGCTGAGACGAAGAATATGACCATCAAAGTAATCATTATCTTCTCGAGGACATGTGATTTGACACGTTTTCTGTTCATAATAACACCTCTTTTATGGGTATAAGTACACCCGCTCAGTCGAGATCACTTCTGGTGTGATGAACTCGGTAAGCGTTGGAGTCCCGATTTTTGGGATGAAATTGATCCTGACCTTCTCGTCCTCTCCTATAGCACGAGGAGCCTCATAATAGACCTTGATGATATCCCCCCTCTGGAGGTTTCCATCCACTGGATTTGACCCCCTCTGAAGATACTGTACTGTAAAATAACCACTCCCTTCCATCTTAGGCGTGATGTTGACTGACAGCCCAATCGCGCTGGTGTTGAAAAAATTATTTCCGCACCATCCGCTGATGACGATGTCATCAATCTCGTCAGACTTGACATCGACTGTTACGCCAGAGATCTGATGATGTCCTCCAGTGCATGTTGCAGTCGCCTGTGGAACAGTATAATTAAACCCAGAACTGAAATATACGACGAAATCCCCTCCAGATGTCATGCCGAAGAGATCATCCAATCCATCATCGTCATAATCTTCAAGAAGAGTATGATTGTAATCCGCTGAAATGTTAAGCATACCTGTACCTGAATTATTAGTCACTTCTTCCTCAGTCCATGTATTATATCCAACATTCGAGTTATCAAAAGTTCCTGAGACCCCTTTATACTTGAGGCTTGCAGTACTATCATATGTATTCAAAGTGAACAGGACTTCTGCAATCTTGATTGCGTTACTTCCAGGAGACAATTTCACAATCTCGTTGAAATCAGATACTGATCCATCCCTGCCATCAGTCGCGCTCACTTCAACCACTGCTACATTGGTCGCAATCTGTCCTTCTGCCTGATCCCCTGTCGTAAGGGCCTTTTCCTGCAAGCTTCCGACTGATTGGATAAGGACTCCGGCGGCGATAGCAGCGACAAGAAGAAGCGCTATGAATATGATGAGAGTGCCTATTCCCATCTCTGCTCGTCTATACATCAATGTACCTCCAAAACCCTAATGCAAGAATATTCGGAAATCTAGTTTATATATTTTTCGGTGATATCCGTCCTGTAGAAAATGATTTGTAGCTGTCTATTGAAAAAATTATCTCTTGAAGAAAGAATAGACACCAAAAGAGAACCTAGCAAGCCCCATCCTGATCTTTGTGGGTACCGCATGCGTCTCGTATCTGATCTCCTTTGATTTAAGCGCACTCCTGAGCTCAGTCGTCGGATTTTCTGATTCAGATATCCTATCAATAGTCTCCTGATCAGTCCACATATCGAGGCTTGGGTCATCAAGCGATCCTTCCTTCAGCTCCAATATGCTCCCCTTTTTTGTAACTACATAGAACTCGCGTTCTCCTTCGCCTGTATTTATGAATATATTCATTCGCTCGTTCCCGAACATCGACTTGACGAAACGAGGGACCTGATCCAGGTTCAAGTTGAACTGCTCCTTGATCATATCAAGATCTGAAGAGTTCATCTTCGAAATATCCATCACCACATTGCCTGTAGGTGAGGGTCCGAACATGATGAGAACCAGACCTATAAACATGATCACCCCAGCTACTGCAGGGACGAAATACTTAATTATCTTCTCAGTTGAAGTTTGCATTTGAAAAATTGAAATAATCCTCTATCTTAATATCTCCTGGCTCGAGATCATTT
>JAUUYB010000070.1 GCA_030590605.1 Candidatus Woesearchaeota archaeon | reverse complement strand
TAGCTATCCACGAGGTCTGTGATTTTCATACCTTCTTTCCAAATAAGATCTTTGACATGTGACATAGAATTACCTACCTGAATGACTAACAGTGTTAAACAGGGATGATTGCATGAAAGAGGAAAAGAGTTGGGGGTTTAAAAAGGTTGTTAGTATATTGGTGTCAATAACTATCTTCATGATAATCTCGCAGCACGATTGACCTTCTTAGCGATATCATCAACATCTTTCTGAGTCAACTTGCTCTTCTCAGCAATCCGGTCCATAGTCTCCAAAATATTGATCTTCTCAGATATCGATTTCCTAACTACCTCGCTCCAACGGATCTCAGAGAACCTTTTCATCCTCGAATGCAAATCCGGAGGGATAGACAACGTCATATTTACCATAAAATCACCTTTATGTGTAAAGATGTGTTAACACATATTTAAACTTATCGATAAACTATAGGTGTGTACACTAAACCCGACACGCTACTACCGAACGTAAAAAATGAGCTCTTTTGAATAAAATATTTATATCACCCCCCTGTCCTAATGGTTGATGAGGGGGGAGGACTTGCTGCAGGACTACAAACGCCGTATAGATCTTGCTCTCGAGAACCTTTTTGATAATCATCTTGCACGACTCTACAAGATGTCTCCTTTTGTGCGGGAAGTCCTTGATGTCACACGGGATTTCACGCTTAGAGGGGGGAAACGCATCCGTCCTATCCTGTTCATCACAGGATATCTTGCTGTAGGCGGGAAGAAACGCGCAGATATCCTTAAGGCATCGCTATCTATCGAGATGCTCCATACATACTTTCTCATCCATGATGACATAATCGACAGGGATGATCTTCGTCGAGGAAAGCCATCAGTGCATAAGATATATGAATCACACATCGGGAAGCGAAAAGAGGATCCAAAACATATCGGGCAGAGCATGGGAATACTTGCAGGAGACCTACTTTCTCACATAGGGACAGATATCATCATGCGGTCGAGATTCCCAAAAGAAAAAAGGATACTCGCTGCCCAGAAATTCAATACGATCGCCATCAACACAGTATTCGGAGAGCTGATCGATGTCAGATCCAGCATCTCACCGACATTCTCAGAAGAGACAGTCAATGATATCCATCTGCTCAAGACTGCGATGTACACGATAGAAGGCCCCTTGCACTTAGGAGCGATCCTTGCAGGAGCCGGGAAAAAGACATTGGACTCATTCTCAGCATTCGCACTGCCTCTTGGTCAGGCATTCCAGATAAAAGATGATGTCTTAGGTCTTTTCGGGACGCGGAAAGCTATAGGGAAACCGGTGACCTCGGATATATCAGAAGGAAAAGAGACACTTCTCATCACAAAGGCGTTAGAACACGCAACATGGAGAGAAAGAACGTTCCTGAAAGAGACATTCGGAAAGAAGGACTTATCCATGGCAGAACTAAATCGTGTGAGAAGGATAGTGAAGAGCACAGGAGCTTATGATTATTCTATCGATAAAGCGGAAATATTCGTAAAACAAGGGATCGAACAGATCAAAAGGATGAGAATCGATCCTCAGCAAAAGAAATTCCTTATCTGGCTCGCTGAATTCATAGTCCGGAGGGATAATTGATGGTAGTCGTCGGAGGAGTCAAGATCGGCAAGGGCAATCCGATAGTCATACAATCCATGTGCACTACAGATACCAAGGACGTTGAAAGTACAGTCAAACAGATACTAGCTCTTGAGAAAGCAGGATGTGAGATAGTGAGGGTAGCTGTGCCTGACATTGAGTCTGCGAAAGCACTTGAAGAGATCAAGAAAAAAATCCATATCCCTCTTGTGGCTGACATACATTTCGATAAGGATCTTGCTCTTGCAAGCATACCTTTTGTCGATAAGCTAAGGATAAATCCGGGGAATCTTGATTCTGCACATGCGAAAGAATTAGTAGCTGCGGTGAAGAAGAAAGGGATCCCTATCCGGGTCGGAGTCAACATGGGATCATTATCAAAAGTTCATGAAAAAAAATATGGCAGGACAGCAAGAGCGATGGTCGCATCTGCGTTAGAACATGTAGAAGTCCTCGAGCAGCTCGATTTCAAGGATATCGTCGTCTCACTCAAATCAACAGACATACAGACCACGATAGACGCTTATAGATCTTTCTCAAAAGAAAGAAATTATCCTTTGCATATCGGTATCACTGAAGCAGGAACATTGATGTCAGGGAGCATCAAGTCAGCGATCGGGATAGGGATATTGCTAAATGAAGGGGTGGGGGACACTATCAGGGTCTCACTATCAGGAGATCCGGTCAATGAAGTGACCACTGCACTCTCGATTCTCCGTCATCTGGGGTTAAGAAAAGGACTCAATGTAATCGCGTGTCCGACATGTGCCAGAGTAGGATTCGATGTAGAACAGACCGCATCAAAGATAGAGCAAGAACTTGGTCAACTTGTGGGGACAGTCGCAGTCATGGGGTGTAATGTCAATGGTCCGGGCGAGGCAGGAGACGCAGATGTCGCGATAGTCGGATGCAATGAAAAGAAACCGCTCCTCTATGTCAGAGGTAAATATGTCCGACCGATAGAAGAGGATGAGATAATCGATGCAGTCAAGGAGGCGCTTTCATGAGAGGAGTCGTGATCTTAGGGAGTACAGGTAAGATAGGAGTCCAGACATTAGAGGTCCTGGAATCATTCAAGGAAGATTTCAAGGTGATAGGGCTTGCTGCAGGAACAGATGAGGAAATGCTAAAAGAACAGGCATCGAGATTCGGTGTGGAACATCTGGCACTCGGCAATCCTGATGCAGTCCCAAAAGACAGTTCTATCGGAGTCGGGGAAAAAGCACTTGTAAATCTAGCGACACTCAAGGATGCAGATATAATCATCAATGCGGTAGTAGGAAAAGCAGGGCTTATCCCGACACTTGAAGCGCTTCGAAAAGGGAAACTGGTGGGACTCGCAAATAAAGAGACACTTGTGCTTGCAGGTCATCATGTGATGAAGATCGCGATGGAAAACAAAGGAAGCATCATACCGATCGATTCTGAACACTCAGCATTATTCCAATCCCTGCATTCCGGAAGGATACCTGAAGTGAAGCGACTGATACTCACGATGGGGAAAGGACCGATCGCTGAGATGGATGAGGATCAGCTTCGTAAGGTCACGATGAAAGACGTACTGGACCGACCAAAATGGGATATGGGAACAAAAATCAATGTCGATTCAGCCACATGCATGAACAAGGCATTTGAGGTGATAGAGGCAGGCGTGCTTTTCGGAGTCCCGCCAGAAATGATTGATATCATAGTCCATCCTGAGTATCTCTGTCATTCACTTGTAGAATTCAATGATGGGAGCATCATAACTGAGATTGGGTCAGCAGATATGAAACGGTACATCCAGTACGCCCTCAATTATCCTGAACGGAAGAGAACGACATCGAATCATATTGACCTGATCGGAAAGAGCCTAAGTTTCGAGGCTCCGCCTCACTCCAAATTTCCATGCTTATCCATGGGCCACCTCGCCCTTAAAAAAAGGGGCACTATGCCTGCAGTGATACATGGAGCGGATACATCTGCTGTAAAAGCGTTCATACAGGGAAAGATATCATTTACAGAGATACCGAAGATCATCGCACAGACAATAGCCAAACACGAACTCAAGGCAGATCCATCGATCACAGAGATCCTTGAAGCAGAATCATGGGCAGAGAAACATGCATGGACTCTAGGAGGCCAATCATGATATCAGCAGTCATAACAGCCGCAGGAAGCAGCGAAAGATTCGGAACTGATAAGATGACAATCCCTGTAGGAGGTCAGCCGCTTATAATGCGGACAATCCAACCATTCATCGAAGCAGGGATTGAGGATATCATCGTGGTCACTAAAGATATCAAAAAGTATAGGGATATCCTTGGGGGGAAAATCTCGATCGTAGAAGGCGGAGAAAGCAGGATAGGATCCATATTGAACGGCGTAAAAAAAGCCAAGGGCGATATCATCATCACACATGATGGTGCCAGGCCATTGCTTACGAGAGAACTGCTTGAATCGTTGATAGTCAAAGTCACTGAGACAGGGGCTGCGATGACTGCAGTGAATCCGACAGCTACAGTCAAGGTATCGGATGGGTCGATAATTTCAGAGACACTTCCAAGAAAGACTACCTGGATCGCACAGACCCCACAAGGATACACCAAGCCCCTTATCATCGAAGCGCTTACGAAAGCTCTACAGGAAAAATATCTTGTACCGACAGACGACTCAGAGATCGTGCAGGAAATGACAGGACATAAAGTTCACATCGTCGAAGGGGATCATATGAATATCAAGGTCACTCATCCAGGAGATGAGATAATCGCAAATGCGTTATGGAGGATTCAAAATGAGAATAGGAATAGGTGAAGATTCGCATGTGTTCGGAGAAGAATCTCCGCTCATATTAGGCGGGATCGAGATCGAAGGATGCAACAGGCTGAAAGGAAATTCTGATGGGGATGCAGTGTTGCATTCTTTATTCAATGCGCTATCGAGTGCAGTAGGTAAAGGTTCGATCAGCACTTATGCAGACCCACTTGTCAAGAGAGGGATCACAGACAGCAGGAAATATCTGACCCTGATCAGAGAAGTATATGAGGCTGCTGGGTTAACTATCGCTAATGTCTCTGTCTCTATCGAAGCAGGGAAGCCAAAACTGGAAGAACATCTCCCTAAGATGAGGAAAGCGATAGCAGCATCACTTGAATGCGGCGAAGATGCAATAGGGTTGACTGTCACCAGCGGAGAGACACTGAGTTCTTACGGCAAAGGAGAAGGGATAAAGGTCACTTCAGTAATACTGTTACAATGATCAGTGAGAATGCTTATGCCCGAGTCACATTAGCCCTTGACATCAATCCCAGACTTGAGTCCGGACCTTGGAAAGGGTACCATCCGACCCAGGCATTGAAATGCGAGATCGATCTCCATGATGAACTGACAATCGAGGAATCGGATTGTCGGAAGATAATATGCGATGATCCTGATGTCCCGACAGATCGATCAAATACAGTCTCAAAAGCAGTCGATGTGATGAAAGAAAAGTATGGGATAAAAAAAGAGGTCAAGATAACCATCAAGAAATCGATCCCTCTTGAAGGCGGGCTTGCCGGAGGATCTTCTGATGCTGCAGCAGTCATGCGCATGCTTGTCAGGCTCTGGAAAATCGATTGCACAACTGAAGACCTGATAGCTCTTGGAAAGAACGTGGGGATGGATGTACCTTTCTTCTTTGTAGGAGGTATATGTATGGATCAGGAAGTAACCGGGATACCTGTCCCTGTCCCTTGCGCCAGACCGATCGAGCTCACTCTTTTCTTTCCGAAAGACAAAGTATCTACACAATCAGCATATGATTCAATAGATCATTCTAACATAGGGAAAGATAAAGGAAAGACCCTGATGGTCGCAAGAGCGATAGAAAAAGGATATCCTGATCTGCTCAGACGCTCTATACACAACGACTTCGAGAAGCCAGTGCTTCTTCAACATGAAAATCTTAAAAAGACGTTACATATTCTCCGGGAAGCAGGAATCCCTTCTGTAATATCCGGAAGCGGATCTACGGTAGTCGGGTTCGGGGATGACCCAAGCATACCTTCACTAAAGACCCAGACAAGATGATAGACACACCAAAAGACCTGAAGAGACTCCAGAAAGAGGAGCTCAAAGATGTATGCAGTGATATCAGGACTCTCATCACAGAGACTGTCTCAAACAATGGAGGACATCTGGCATCAAATCTGGGAGTAGTCGAACTCACTGTGGCACTGCATTACTTCTTCGATAGCCCTACAGACAAGATCATCTGGGATGTAGGCCATCAATGCTATGCACATAAGATCATAACAGGAAGGAGATCGAATTTCAGCACCATACGGAAGAAAGGAGGACTCTCTGGGTTCCCTAAATCAAAGGAAAGCCCTCATGACCACTTCGATGCAGG